>JANMGF010001398.1:0-1866 GCA_031374535.1 Polyangium sp. (in: bacteria) | reverse complement strand
CTTGCCGAAGGGAACGCGGGAGGCGCGGATTGGCAAGGCGGTCGGGGAGATCGGTGCGGGCCTCGTGCAGATGGTGGTCGGGGCGGGTGGGTCGTTGGTGGGAGGAGGGCTGAGCGGGACGGGTGGAGGGGCGCTCGTGGGGGTGCCGATCGCGGTGGCGTCGGCGGGGCTCTTGGTGAATGGGTATGCGGCGGTGGGGGTGGGGGTCGATGGCGAGGGCGAGGACGTCGTCATCCATCGTGACGACCTGGTCGTGCTTCCGTCCGAGTAGGTATTTGCGTTACGGTGCTGGGGCTTTTTCGAAGCTCCGACCGATGCCCTTTTTCCGCCTCCCTCCCTTGTGGGTCTCTGCGTTGTGGCTCGTGGCCCTGACGGCGCCGCGCGTTTCTGCCCAGACACCCGCGCCAAGCCCGTCGACGACCGCGCCAAGCCCGTCGACGCCCGCGCCGAGCACGCCTCCGCCTCTCGCCCCCAAGCCCACCCCTCTCCCTCGCACCCAGTTCCAGGCCGAGACCAACGCCTACATGGGGCTCCGCTGGCCGGGCTACACCGTCGGCGCCATCGTCCGCGGCGGCGGCGGCCTCTATGGCTCGACGCTCGACCGCGGCAACCCCTTCGTCACCGGCTATCGGTTCGTCGAGCGCGGCGGCATCATCTCGGGCCTCGTCGTGGGCGGCATCGTCTACCTGCTCGGCGCGACCGTCGCGGCCATGCCCGACTCCGCCAGCATCAAGACCTCCACCGACACACGCACCAACGCGAGTGGCCAGCGCGAAACCGTCGTCACCGAGGAGCGCACCGCCACCTACAGCAACGGCGAGCAACGCGCCGCCACCTTCGAGGCGGGCAAGGCCAGCGCCGCGGGGCTCATCGCGTATCGCCAGCAGTCCTTCGAGCTCGACGTCTACACCCGCGACTGGTTCGGCTCGGACGTCGGCGACGCCCGTGGCTACCGGATGAACTTCCTCTTCACGGTCTACACCGGCAAATGGCTCATCCTCGAGACGGGCTTCGGGTTCGGCGACGTGAGCGCGCTCGTCCCGGGCCAGGACATCCTCGTCGAGGAGAAATACGTCGGCATGCCCTTCCGGATCATCTTCCCGTGGGGGCCGCTGTACGCCCAGGCCGCGTTCGATCTGAACTTCCGCGGGCTCGACTTCGGTTTGACCACGGAGGAAGGCACGACGCGTACGGTCGACGGTCGGATCCTGCTCGTCGATCCCGTGCGCCCCATCCCGCTGACCTTGTCGGTGCACGCGATGTTGTGGCGGCTCTCGGTCTCGGTCGGCGTGGAGACGGCGCGGCCGTGGACGGGGCAGTTCGGGTACGTCGCCACGGCGGGGGCGAGGTTCTAGCCATGAAGCCCCGCATCCGCCCGATCCCCGCCGCCCTGCTCGCGCTCGCCGCCCTCTCCTTCGCTCTCTCTTTTGCCCCGAGAGAAGCGCGCGCCGCCGAGGGCGAGTGGAACCCCATCGACGAGCACTGGAAGGACTCGCTCGCGCCGTACATCCGCGGCATCGGCACCGACCACTTCATGACCATGGGGATCGGGTACGTGCCCCGCTCGGTCATCGACTACGAGGAGGACAACGACAACCCGCCGATCTCCGGCACCGGCTACTTCACGATGGCGTTTTCGATGTTGCCGCTGCCCACGCTCTTCGGCGGCCTCGGCGGCGTCGAGGCGGACTTCTCCATCGGCTTTCCGATGTTCAAGTCGTACTTCGGCGGCCTCGGCGGCAACTTCGGCCTCATCATCCAGCCGATCTCGTTCCGCTACCTGCGCGTGAGCTGCGCCTTCGGCACCGGGTTCAACGCCCACGGCTACGGCTACCTGAAGCCGCGGATCGCCTTCACCCTCGTGCC
>JANMGF010001394.1:0-4799 GCA_031374535.1 Polyangium sp. (in: bacteria) | reverse complement strand
CGCACGAGGTAAATCACCGCGGGCACGAAGGTGAGCGAGAGGATGAGCGTGATCAGAATGCCGAGCGCCGTGAAAATGCCGAACGTACGGAGCGGCGCGATGTCCATCACGAGGAAGGACAAAAGGCCCACCACGGTCGTCAGGCCGCTCGCCAGGACCGGCGGCCCAACCTCGACGATCGTGTGCACGAGGGCCGCCGCGCGATCCTTTTCGTGGGCGATTGCATAATAACGGGAGAGGACGTGCACGGCATACGCGCTCCCGAGTGCGAAAAGAATGACCGGTAGGGATCCGAGGATCACGTTCACCGAGACGTCGAGCGCGCCCATCAGCCCGAGGGACATAATGATGCCGAGCGCCGTCGAGAGCAGCGCGAGCCCGGCCCCGATGACGTCGCGGAACGAGAGCACCGTGATGAGCACGATGACCAGCACCGCCCAGGGCGCGAGCCGCCGCATGTCTTCTTGCGTGACGTCGTAGATGTACGTCGAAATGAACGGCGCGCCGCCCCAGTACTTCGCCTCGCGCGGAAAGGCCTCTTCCACCGCGGTGCGGACCTTCTGCGCGACGACCTTCGGCTCGGCCCCGTAGCCGGCGAAGCAATAAAGGAGCGTCGCCTTTCCGTCCGCCGAGATCAGGTTGCCGACGACGTGATCCCGCGAAAGGACCTTCTCGCGCAGCGCGGCCTGCTCCTCGGGCGTCTCGGGGATCTTCCCGACGAGGTAATCGGTCGTGATGCCGCCCTTCTGCGCATCGGCCGCGAAATCCTCCACGTTCGTGAGGGTCATCGCGTACCCGATGCCGTCGGTCTCGTTGAGCCGCTTCGTCAAGCCGCGGAGGCGCGTCAGGAATTCGGGCGCGAGGGCGTCGTCCGTGCTGATTCCGACGAGGGCGACGTCGAGGCTGCCGAAGCGCTTGCTCACGTCGTAAAAAACACCGACCTCGGGGTTTTCCCGAGGGAGAAAGGCCAAGACGTCGTCGTCCCGATCGACCCGGGACGCGAAGAAGAGGCTCGCGAGCGAGATCAAAAGGACCACGAGGACGATGGCCCACGCCGTCGTTCGCCGAACGAGAAAGTGTGCGAAAGCTTGCATCGAAAAGGATTTCCTGGAGGCTTCGAGGCGCGGCGAAGCAAACCCAAGGCCAAAGGGGAAGTCAAGCGCGTGATCGTCCTGGACGTGCTCGTCGCCGCGAGGACACGGGTCTGCCGCAATTCCGCGTTTCTCGCGCGGCTATTGCATGACGCGCGTCAACGTGACGCGGGGGCAGCCGAGGGAATCGGCGTCGACGGCGTCCGCGTGGTGCGCCCCCCGGACAAACCGATGTACGCCACGACCCCGACGAGCGCGAGGATGCCGATCCCCAGGATCACGAGCCCGACCCACCGACGCTCCTGCGGCGCCGGGTGCGTAGGGGGCGCGGACCAGGGCGCCATGCTTTGTGGATGGGGCCCCGTCGTCGCCTGCCATCCCGGCGGAGGCTGCTGCGGGTTCTGCGCCCCCCACGCCGCCATTTGCGCCTCGTGTTGACGTTGCAAAGGCGCTGTGCCCTGCGGGCCCTGCATTCCGAGCGGCACGACCGAGGGCTGCGAGGATCGCGGGGGTTGCGAGGGCTGCGAGGGCTGCGAGGGAGGCGCGCCCTGCGGATAGGAGATCGGACCTTCCTTCGGCGGGGCCGGCGCGCCGGGCGTCGGGTTGCCCGTGAACGCAGCGAGCGGGATCGTCTTGGCGACTTTGTGAGTGGGCGTCGAAGGCGTCGGGCCCATCATGCCGGGCCGGTACACCATCGTGACCGCGAGCCCACCCTCGTCGAAGTCCTCGGAAGGCGCCGGCGCGCGCCCGACGCGACCCTGCTTCTCGACGATCGATTCGAGCCGCGCGACGATCTCCGTCGCCGCGGTGATACGCGCCCGTTTGTCGCGCACGATGCACCCGGCCACGAGATCGTCGAGCGCCTGGTCGATCGTGGGCACGACCTCGCGGAGGCGCGGGATCGGGGCCATGAGCACGGTGTGGATGAGGTCGGGGCCGCGGCCCTGGAACGGCCTCTGGCCCGCGAAGAGCTCGAACATGAGCACGCCGTACGACCAGATGTCGGTGCGGGTGTCGAGGTCCGGCGCGCCCGCGATCTGCTCGGGGCTCATGTACGCGGGCGAGCCGAGCAGACCCCCGGGCACGGTCAACATTTCCTCGGCGCCCATCGGCTTGCAAAGCCCGAAGTCGAGCACCTTCACGATCTCGCCGGGGTCGTCGGACTCGCGGTGCAGGAAGACGTTCGCGGGCTTGAGATCGCGGTGGATGATCCCCTGCGCGTGGGCGGCGGCGAGGGCCCGGCCGATGTCGCGGGCGATGGGCAAGGCGCGGCCGAGATCCATGCGCCCTTCGCGTTTCACGCAAGCGTAAAGCGTGTCCCCCGAAAGGAGCTGCATGACGAGAAACGGGTCTTGCTCGGCGGTCTCGCCGACGTCGTAGACCTCGACCACGTTCCGGTGCGCGATCTGCCCTGCCGCGCGCGCCTCGCGCAGGAGGCGGCGACGCAGGTTGTCCGTCGCGTTCACGATGAGCTTCACCGCGACGCGGCGGGAGGTCATCTCGTGGACGGCCTCCCAAACAACGCCCATCGCGCCCTGACCGAGCCTTCGGGCGAGGCGGTATTTGCCTCCGACGAGGTCACCGGCCTTCATGAGAGACGATCATCGTACCACTGGAGCGACGTCCTCACCGAAGAATCAGTCTTCGCCACCTGGGAGCGTGCCCGAGGGCCGCATTTCCCAGGTGCCCGCGCGCCTGCGCTGATCCACGTCACCCGGTGCTCTGGATCGTCCGGACGGTACCGTCCGCGCCGATGCGGATCGCTTTGATGCCGCCCACCGCGTGGAGGAGCAGGATGGCCGCGTCCGCGCGTGGAAAAAGCCGCATCGCGTGGAGCCGGCCCGCCCCGTTCACGTCCTGGCTCGCCTCGTCGTACACCACCACGTCGGCCGCCCCTGCGATCGCCGAAGGACGCGCGATCCGCGCCCGCACACCCGCCTCCGGCGTCCTCCAGACGACGAGGATCGATTCGCCGAGCGACGCCGCGACCACGGGGCTCTCGTCGTTCGCAGGCGGCGCAGGGCGTGCCATCGGATCACGAACGCGGACGAGATCGTCGAGGGGGATCGAGGCGACTTCACACGTGTCTTTCGTGCAGCGGACGCGCCGCACCTCGTGCGTGGCGGACGCCCCGTCGCCCTTCCGCAAGACGACCGTCGTCGAGGCGGAGGTGTCCTCGCAAGTGACGTTTTCCGAGACGACAACCGCGCCCGCGGGCCTCGGTGGTTCGTCGGCACGCACGAGCTTCGATCCGCCGCGGGGCTCGCGCCGCGTCATCCACACCGAACGACCGTCTCGCGCGAAAAGGACGAGGTCGCCCGAAGAAGCGCGGCAAGCGGCGAGCTGCACGGCGTCGTGGGGCAAGGGGCCCGCGTCCTCGATCGGTCCCGGCGGCCCCGAGGCGCCGAGCCGGCGCACGAAGAGGTGGGGTTTGCCCCCGCGCGGCTCGATCCACGTGAGCGCGTCGCCGAGCACGAACACGCTGGAAAAACGCACCCGCGGCAGAGGCTCGATCCGCTGTCGATCGATCCTCCGCGTGCCCTCGTGCCGATCGAGCCAGAGCGCGCGTTCCTCGCCGCGTTTGCCGAGCTCCATCTCGACGAGCCCCACGATCTCCTTCGCCGCCGAGAACCCGCCGACCACGTGGTACGTCTCTCCAAACGCTTGCCCCGTGTCCGCGCGGTAAAACGTCGACCGCGCCGAGCTCCGATCCGTCACCAGCGCCGGTGCCTCATCGTCGGCGCCGGGCCAGAGGTGCGGCCTCGGCAGGCGGGCCCGCGGGGCAAGCGGCGCACAGGCGACCGAGCCGAGCCCCGCGGGAAACGTACATGCCGTGGGGGGTCCGCCTCGATCACCGCGGAACACCAGGCGCAAGGTTTTCCCTGGAACGGCGTCCGCGGAGAGATCGACGAACGCGATCCGCTCCGAGAGGTTCGGCGCGTCGAGATCCGCGGGCGAGGCGGGCGCGGGCGGGAGCGGCACCTCGAGCGGACCCCCTTCCGGATCGGCGAGGTCCCACAACGCGTCGAGCGGGAACGAGGAAAGCGCATACATGTTCCGCGCCTTGTCGAGCACCCGTTCCGCGAGATCGGGCGGCGGCGCGGATGCCGAACGACCTCTCCGCCGCTCGGCGTCCGCGAGCGCCTCCGCGTGCGCGGCGCATCGTCCTGGCCATCCGGGGCCTTTCGTCGAAGCTCGCTCCGGCTCGGACAGACCCACGGCCGTGAGCAGGATCCTCCGGAGCCGCTCTTCCGGCGTCTCGCCGGGCGCGGGCGTCTCGCCGAAGAGACACCGAAACAGCGACGCACCCGCGCGTTTCGCGTCCCGCGAGGCCGTCCACCGCGGCACCCCGTGACGCGCGCCCACGCCGCCGCCCGCGAGCACCAGCGTGGCGAGCGCCGCGAGCACGAGCTTCCGCCGCCGGCTCGTCCCGCCCTCTTGTTTCGTCTCTGGTTTCGCCTGGGCTTCGTCGCCCTCGGGTTTGTCTTCGCTCACGAAGGATGCCGGCTTCCGGCGGAGCGGCCTGCTCTTCGAGAGGATATCTGAAAGGTCGCCGCGCGGCGAGGGGCCCTCTCTTCCGGGCCGATTGACGCCGCCCCTTTTTCCGCAGTAATGGTGTCGCTGGTACACACGCCGTAGACGCGAACGCCTACAGACGGACCCCGCGGAGAGAGGACGTGTAGATGCGGCGGCGAGTGATCGATCCCG
>JANMGF010000453.1:0-2097 GCA_031374535.1 Polyangium sp. (in: bacteria) | reverse complement strand
GATCGAGGCGGTGGTGGGGGCCGCGGGGGATCCGGGTGCGGCGCTGGCTCGGCTCGCGTTCGAGCGGGAGGGGATCGATGTGGAGGCGGTGGCCGAGATGCGGGGGGCGGCGCCGGTGTTGCGGGGGTTTGTGGGGGATGGGCGGGGGCGGGCGGCGAGGGATCGGGGGGCGGGGGAGGGAAGGGCGAAAGACCACGCGCGCGCGATGCCTATTTCCGTCGTGCCCCAAGCAACCGCGATTGCGGAATCCAATGATAGCCCCGCCCATCGCAGGGTCGAGGCGAAGACGTTCGCCGCGAAGTACCGGGAGAGAGTAGCCCTCGTTCATGGACGCCTACGCACCATCGGCATCCCACCGGAGACGCGGAGGCGCGACAGCCCCATCGAGCTTCCACTCGCGGACCTTTTTATTCCGCTTCGGCTCTCCGCACATTGGGGACTGATCGGAGCGGCTGCGATCGATGACCTGCTCCGGCACCGGGTCTCCGTGGTCGTGCTCGCCGACCCAGGAATGGGCAAGTCGACCTTGCTCGCCTACATTGCGCTTGTCCTGGCGGGAGGAGCCACGCTGGAGGGCTTCACGCCGGACTCCCACGACATCCCGCTCTACATTTCGCTGCGCGATTTTGTACGCAGACAGAGGGAACGACCGGAGCTCACCTTTGTCGAATACCTCGAAATCGATGCGCGCGACCGATACGAGTTGTCTGACGCGCACCGAGACTTCTTCGAAGCGACGCTGCGGATGGGCGAAGCCACCGTGCTCTTCGATGGCCTCGACGAGGTAGGGACCGAGGCCGAACGGCACGACATCTCGCTCAAGATTCGCGCGTTCCACGAGGACTTCCTGGGTTCCCCCCTTTGGGTTACCTCGCGCATCTACGGATACACCGAGAACGTCTGCCTTCCCGAACCCCAATTCAAACATTACCGGATCAATCGCCTCGACAGTGCCCGCATCGACGACTTCATCAATCGCTGGTACGCAATCCACATCCCCGACGACGCTGCCGAGCGAAAGGAGCAAGCCGCCTCGCTTCGCGCGGCCATTGATCGCACGGAGAGCGTACGGCGGCTGGCTGGCAACCCGCTCCTGCTGACGCTCATGGCGTTCATCCATCACGGGATGCGGAGGCTGCCGAAGGATCGGGGCGAGCTATACGAGAAATGCGTGGAGATGTTGCTGAAGACCTGGCAGGAGGCCAAACGCAAGGACGATGAGGCCCCCCGCGCTCTTGAGGGTCTCACGCTGCACGTACCCACGCAGAAGGACTACCTCGCGCACCTCGCGTTCTTCATTCAGCAGAAGGACCAGCGGGGCACGGACGACAATACCCGGGGCCTCATTTCCCGCACGGAAGCGCTGGACGTGCTGGGCGCAAGGCACTTCGCGCGCGCCCGTCGCGAGCGTCCAGAGTTGACAGGAGTCGAGGCGCGCTACGAGATGGAGCGATTCCTCGAATACATCAGCGACCAGACGGGGCTCCTGGTCGACCGAGGCGATGATCAGGTCTCGTTCATCCACCTCTCGTTCCAGGAATACCTCGCCGCCTGGGTCTTCCTCACGGGCACGGACGTCCCGCGTGGCCCCGAGTTTTTCGTGGAGCACCTCGGAGACCCTGCGTGGGAAGAGGTGCTCCTGCTCCGGCTCTACATCGTGCTGCGCGGCGGTGGTGGCGGCGAGTCGGAGTTCGATCGTGTCGTCGCGTCGATGCTGCGTGCGCTCGAAAGGAAGGAGGTCCCCGAAGGGTGGCTCACGCTGACGCGGGCCATCCGTGACGATCTGGAGTTCACGGAGCGGGATCGAAGAACGATCCTCCAGCAGGCGTTATCCTACTGGCTCGAAGAGAGGCTCTTTGGGGATATGTGGTTCCTGGCGCTCCAGGACGTGAAGCTCTTTTCGCCGCAGGCTTGCGGCATGCTGCGTGCGCTGATCGTCGAGATGCAGCAGAGCCCGCAGGCAACCCCCGAGCAAGCGATCGCGTGTCTGCGTCTGGAAATGGCGCTCTTCGAGTTTCCAGCGGAGGCGGCGACGCGCATGCGGAGGCGCGCAGATGTGTCGGCACTCCTCCCGGGCCTCGTGCCTTTCGTGGGCGA
>JANMGF010000380.1:0-4299 GCA_031374535.1 Polyangium sp. (in: bacteria) | reverse complement strand
GCACCACAACCCGTTGCGGAGCCGAAGCCCACTCCTGAGCCCGCACCACAACCCGTTGCGGAAACGCTGCCCCCCCCTCAGCCCGCACCACAACCCGTTGCGGAGCCGAAGCCCGCTCCTCAGCCCGCACTACAACCCGTTGCGGAAACGCTGCCCGCCCCTCAGCCGGCACCACAACCCGTTGCGGAGATCAAACCCTCCCCCGTCATCGAGCCGAGGCCCGTCCTTCAGCTCGCGCCCGAGCCTGCGCCCGAGCCTCAGCCCGTCATCGAGCCGAAGCCCGTCGTCGAGGTAAAAGCCGCACCCGCGCTCGCGCCCGTCGCGGCCCCGCCTTCGCTCGCGCCCGTCGCCGCGCTCGCGCCCGCGCCTGCGAAAGCAGAGCCGCGCAAGGATCCGCAGCCCACGCCCGCGCCCTCCAAGGCCACGCCCGCGCCCGCACCTGCCAGGACGAAAGAGCCCGCGCCCCAAGCCCCGCCCGGCACGCGCACCGTCGACGTCGAGCTCGGCACGCACAGCGCCTCGAACTTCTACAAGGGCCTCTCCGGCAACGACGTCATCGAGCACGGCGGCATCTTCGTCTCCACCTACCGCATCCCGAAGCTCGGCGCGCAGGTGCAGCTCCGCGTCCTGCTCCCCGGCGACTACGACTTCTACGCGATGGCCATCGTGCAATGGACGCGCGAGTCGAGCGGCTCCGACGAGCCTGGCTTCGGCGCACGTTTCACCCAGATCGGCTCCGAAGGCCGACAGCTCGTCTACCGGTACGCGCGGAACCGGGAGCCGATGTTCTACGACGACCTGTGAGGCGCTCCTCCACGCGCCGCGCGGCCCTCGTAGGCGCCGTGCTCTCCTTGCTCCTCGCCGTGCCCCGCACCGCCGAGGCCGTCGGGGATCCCGATCTCGAATGGCAAACGCTCGAGACGGCGCACTTCCGCGTGCATCACCCGACCACGCTCGCGCCCCTCGCCGAACGCGTAGCGCGTGTCTCCGAGGCCGTACACACGCGCCTCACCGTCGCGCTCGGCAACGTCCCTCGCAGCATGACCGAGGTCGTCATCACGGACGACGTCGACTCGGCCAACGGCTCGGCCACGGCGGTCCCTTTCAACACCGTGCGCCTCTACGCGACCGCGCCCGACGACCTCTCGCCGCTCGGCGACTACGACGACTGGCTGCTCGACCTCATCACGCACGAGCACACGCACATCCTGCACCTCGACAACATCACGGGCTTGCCCGCGATCATCAACGCGGTGCTCGGCAAGACCTACGCGCCGAACCAGGTGCAGCCGCGATGGATCATCGAGGGCCTCGCGACGGTGTACGAGTCGCAGGAGTCGAGCGCCGGCCGCATGCGTTCGGCGCTCTTCGACATGTTCCTTCGCGCCGACGTCCTCGAGAACAAGATCGCCGGCCTCGATCAGATGTCCTCGACGGCGATGCGCTGGCCGCAGGGCAACATCTGGTACCTCTACGGCTCGCGTTTCCTCGGCTGGATCACCGACGTCTACGGGACGAACACGATGACGGCCGTGGCCGCGGACTACGGCCAGAACATCCTGCCCTGGGCCATCAACCGCTCGATGCGGCGCGCGACGGGCAAGACGTACGAGGAGCTCTACGAGGGCTTCAAGGCTCACCTGCGCCTCAAGTATGGAGCCCAGGTGCGCGCGATCGAGGCGCGAGGCCTGCGCGAGGGCGCGCGCCTCACGCAGCACGGAAGGAACGTCCTCTACCCGCGCTTCGTCCCCCGCAACGCGCGGAGCAGCGACGCCGACGAGCTCGTCTACTACCGCGACGACTACAACGTGCGTGAAGGCATCTACCGCGCGCGCTTCAACACGACACGCACGACCTTCGAGGACAAACCCGAGCTCGTCGCGCGGACCCGCGGCTCGTCCATGTCCTCGTTCTCGCCGAGCGGCGACCACTACTACCAGAGCAACGTGCCGTGGAAGATCGTCTACCGCCGCAACGATCTCTACCGCGTGGCGAACGGCAAGACCGCCCCGCGCGGCGACGAGACCGCACGCACGCGCCTCACCGAGGGCCTTCGCGCGAGCTCGCCCGACGTGAGCACCAACGGCCGGCGCATCACGTTCACCGTCAACACGAAGGGCACGACCTTCCTCCAGATCGCCGACGTCGATCCCGAAGGAAAGATCCAGAACCGCCGCGACCTCGTGCCGAGCGCGCGCTTCGAGCAGGCCTACACGCCGCGCTTCTCGCCCGACGGCCGCTCCGTCGCCTACAGCGCGTGGACCGCGGGCGGCTACCGCGACGTGCGTATCGTCGACGTCGCGACCGGCGCCTTCGACAACATCACCCACGATCGCGCCGTCGACGCGAACCCCACGTGGTCGAGCGACGGCAAGACCCTCTACTTCTCCTCGGACCGCAGCGGCGTCGCGAACATCTACGCCTACGACGTCGCGAACCGCGCGCTCAAACAAGTCACCAACGTGCGCCTCGGCGCGCTCCAGCCCGCGGTGAGCCCCGACGACAAGACGCTCGTCTACGTCGGCTACACGTCCGCCGGTTACGACCTCTTCACGATGCCGCTCGACCCGGCGCGTTTCCTCGACGCGCCGCCCCCGCCCGCCGAGCGCCCCGACATGCCGCCCGAACCCGAGCGCGTCGCCATGCGCCGGTTGCCCTACAAGGCGCTCTCCACGCTCGCGCCGCGCAACTACGCCGCCTCCTTCGGCCCCGGCAACTACAGCCAGAACGCGCTCACGCTCTCCACCGCCGGCGCCGACGTCGCCGGCTTCCACGCCTTCGAGGCGAACATCGTCGCCGACTTCGCCGCGCCCGCGCCGCGCGTGAACCTCGACTACTTCTACCGCAGGCTCCCCGTCGATCTCGGCGTGCGTTTCTTCTACGCCGTCTCCCCGCGCTACCAGGGCTACCGCGTCAACGGGCGCGACGTCCCCTACGACGAGCGCGGCATCGGGCTCTCATCGACGATGACGTACCAGATCCCCGGCGAGTTCACGAACCAGAACCTGAGCCTCTCCTACTCGCTCACGAGCTTCCGCGGCGACCTGCCCGCCGAGACCAAGCTCGATCCGTACGCGACGCGCACGCGCCTCCCCGCGCAAGGCATGATCGGCACCGTCCGCGCCGCCTACGGCTTCACCAACGTCGAAGGCTCGCTCGACGCCGCCGGCGCGATCCGCGGCTACTCCATGCGCCTCGCCGTCGAGTACGCAGGCCCCGCGACGGGCAGCGATTTCACGCTGCAAACCGCCGAAGCCTCCGCCTCGGGCTACGTCCCCATGCCCTGGCCCGGCCTGCACACGCTCGCGTTACGCCTCGCGGGAGGCATCGCCGCAGGCACCTATCCGCGCGACGGCTTCTACTTCGTCGGCGGCTACGACCTCGACAACATCAGCATCGTCGACACCGTCACGACGGGCATCTACGACGGCTCCTTCGTGCTCCGCGGCTACGCGCCCGGCAGCGCCTCGGGCCGCGCGTACGTGCTGCAAAACATCGAGTACCGCTTCCCGATCGTGAAGCCCGACTGGGGTTTGTCCACGCTGCCCTTCTACATCCGCCGCCTCGACGGCAACCTCTTCGTCGACTACGGCGGCGCCTTCGACAAGCTCGCGCTCGATGAGATCTCGTTCTTCACGAACGGCGCGATCATCGACGCGCCCAAGCTCCACACCTCGATCGGCGCCGAGCTCTGGCTCGGCCTCTCGCTCGGCTACTACCTCAACACGCAGCTCCGCCTCGGCTACGCCTACGGCCTGAGCGGCAAGGCGATCCCCGGCGGTCAGGCGTACTTCGTCGCCTCGAGCGCCTTCTGATCGAGCACGAGAAAGGCCAAGAACTTGCCCCTTTTCCCGCGCAAAGCGTCTCTTCGTCGCGTGCGCCGAGCCCTCCCCCTCCTCTTCGCCGCTCTCGCCTTCTCCGGCTGCGTCATGCCCCAGACGCCGACGGACAAGCTCATGGACGCCGCGTACGAGCACAACACGGCCCTGCGTTTCGGTCGTATGGACATCGCGCGCGAGACCGTCGCGGTGGCCGCGCGGGACGACTGGGCGCGTCGACATGCGGCGTGGGGCGACCGCGTGCGGGTCGTGGATCTCGAGCTCGCCGACGTGCGGATGAAGGCGCGTGACGAGGCCGAGGTGCGCGTGCGCGTGGAGTGGCAACGCGTCGACGAGGCCGAGCTGCGGACGACCGAGCTCCTCCAGAAATGGCGCAACGCGAGCGGCTGGCACGTCGACAAAGAGGAGTGCGCCAGCGGCGATCGTGCGCTCCTCGATCGTCCTGATCGTCCTGATCGTC
>JANMGF010001382.1:0-4208 GCA_031374535.1 Polyangium sp. (in: bacteria) | reverse complement strand
CCACGAAGAGGCCGTGCTCGTCCACGACGACGTAGCTGTCCTCGTTGTTCTTGCGTTTTTGCCCCTTGTCGGTCTGTCCGGCGGCGCTGACGAGGATGAAGGGCGAGGCGCGCGTCGGCTCGTCCGCGGCAGCGTCGTCGTCCACGACGATCGCCTTGGCCGGCGCCTCGGGGTGCGCTTCCTCGTCGCGATCGTCGTCGTCCGAGAGCTTCGCGAGGCTCGGCATCTGCGGGCTCAACGTGATGATCGTGAGCTCACTGTCGTCCTCGTCCTCGGTCGGCGCGGCGACCTTCGGCAGCGGTTTGTCCGAGGGGCGGACGTCCGGCGCGGGCTTGCTTGCGCGGGCCTTGGGCGCCTGTGCGGGCGCCGCTTTGGGCTTCGCTTCCGGCGCGTCGTTCGCCTTTCCCCCAGGCGCTTTGCCCGTGGAGGCCAGGGCTTTCGGGCGCGTGAGCTGGAACATGGCGGCTCCGACGAGGACGACACCAAGCGCGAGTGCAATCACGGTCCAAAGCTGCATGGGCGGAGATCCCCGGGCGGGCGCGCGACGTGCAGGACACCCCCCATGGGTTTTTCTACTACGACCACCCGGAGGTTGTGTGGAAAAACCTGGTGTTTCGGATGCGCGCCGCGGAGAGCTCAGCAAGCCTCGGCGCGCGTCGCCTCGGCGAGGTGTCGCGCGAGCCGTTTGCCGATCACATTCGGGATGCGCCGCGATAACTCGAGCGCGCGTTCGAAGTGACGCGCCGCTTCCTCCCGACGGCCCCGCCGCAAGGCGGAGAGCCCACGGCCCTCGACCACCTCGATGCGCTCCTGGCCGATCGAGTACTTCGCCGAGCGGGCCTCGAGCGCCTCCCATTCCTCGTCGCCGGAGTCCTCGGCCGAAAGCTCGATCATCGAACAAAGCACGTCGTCGGAGGGCACCGTGAGGGGCTCGGCCTTGCCCCCGCGGGCCTGCGAGGCGAGCGCACGCGCATTCTCGACGTCGCCTCGGTAGAGCAGCATCCTCGCCTGGAGCAGCATGCTCGCGTGGCGAGGCGCGCCACCCGCGGGCCGCTCGTCAATGGCGCGGGCCTGGGCCACGTGGGGCTCGGCCGCCTCGAGCTCGGCCATCAGATAGAGGCACTCGCCCAGGTTGAAGTGTCCGGTCCACTCGATGTAGTCCTGCCCGAGCTCGCGCCCGAGGGAGATGACGCGCTCGAGGTCCGAGACCATCCGCGGACGATCCCCCAGAAACCCGCGGAGCACGCCGCGCGTGTTGATCGAGGCCGCGAGGTGGAGCGCGTCGCCGTGGGCGTCACACAAGGTCACGGCGCGATCGAGGGCGCGCTCGGCCTCCGCGTGTCGCCCGATGCCCTGCTCGAGATACCCCAGCATGAGCAGCGCGATCACCTGCGTCTCGTACCCCTCCTCGCCGAGCGCCGCCGCCTCGGACGCCGCGCGCGCGAGCACCAAGAGCGCCTCTTCCTGAAGGGAGAAGCGGTAATGAGAGCGGCCGATACCAAGCAGGAGCCTCGCCGCGAGCACTGGCGTCGCGCGCGCGTGGACCAACGCCTGCGCCTCGTGCACCTTCTCGCGCGAGGCCACGTGTTCGCCCATCCAGTCGAGCGCCGTCGCCTCGTCGAGGAGGATCTCCGCGATCTCGATCTCGTTGCCTGCCGCGCTCGCCGCCGCGCGCGCCTCGGCGAAGTCCGCGAGCGCGTCGTGGTACCGGCCCACGCGATACCGCATGAGCCCGCGGCCTCGATACGCCCCGCCCCGCCTGGTCCCCGTGCTCGCCTGTTGCTCGAGCGCGAGCGTGTAAAAACGTTCGGCGTCGACGTACGTGTGGCGCGCGCGCGCCGCCTCGGCGAGGGCCATGTAGGCCGCCTCCGCGACGTCACAGAGCCCCGCGGCCGCCGCGTGGTACGCGAGCTGCGGCAACCGCTGCTCCTCGGGCGGGCCCTCCGGCGGCCCCGGTGCGTCCTGGTAGTACTCCGCGCACGTCAGGTGGATCTTGCGGCGCAGCGCCTCGGGCACGCCCCGCGCGATCGCCTCGCGGACGAGCGCGTGACGGAAGCCGACGCGGCCATGGCGTTGCCGGCGGAGAACACCCGTGTTGAGCAGCCGCTCGATGCCGATCCGCGCGTCGAGGGGGAACTCGCTCGACTCGCCGCCATGATCGAGGCGGCGCAAAATGCCGCGCAGGATGCCCGAGATCTCCTCCGGCGTGACCTCGGCGCCCACCGTCGCCACGAGCCGCGCGTGCGCCCGTTCCGCCGGCGACAGCGCGTCGATCTCGCGGTGCGCGAGCCACTCGATGAGCGGAGATCGGGCACGCGATCGAGCTCGTCCGTCGCCACGTATAACCCGCGGCCGCCCTCGTGCCGCCGCTCGATCCCCGCGCCCTTCAGCCCTCGCACGAGCTCCACGAGGAGGAGCGGGATCCCCTGCGTCCGCTCCACCAGCCTGCGCACCGCCAGCTCCGGCACGTTCTCCGCGGGCGAGAGGAGCGCGCGCACCAGCGTGGCCGCGCTTTGCTCGTCGAGCGGCCCGAGATCAAAGACGTCCCGATGCGCGGCGCGTTCGGCCCACGACGGGTGGTTCTCGCGGAACACCGGCCGGCAGAGCGCACACACGAAGATCGGCGCCCGCGCCTCGGAGAGCGTCGCGTGCTCCAGGATCGCGAGCGTCGCCTCGTCTGCGTACTGCGCGTCGTCGAGCACCACGCAGAGCGGCGTCCGTTCTGCGCGCCTGCGCAGCGCCTCGCCGCCGGCCACGCGTAACGTCGCTCCGAGCGCGAACGGCGCCGCCTCGAGGGCGCGCAGGCCGGGAAAGTCCGTCGTTTCGTCGCCCCGCGGCGGACCCACCCACCCGAGCGCGAGCGCCAGGGACGCCTCCGCCTCGGGGCTACTCGCCGGACCGAGCCGCTCGCGCAGCGCGAGCTTGCGCCCCTCCGCGGGCATCGACGCGGGCAGACCAAGCGCCGCCGAGAGCAGATCCCGCACGCTGTCGCCGCCGCCGACGATCGGCTCGGGGGCGCGCAGATCCACCACCGCCCCGAGCGGCACGAGGGTCCGCAAGCGCTCGACGAGGAGCCTTCGCAGGTGGCTCTTTCCGTGCCCCGGATCCCCGATGATCACCGCGACCGACGGGATCCCCTCGCGGACACTTCGCAGCGCCGAGAGCGCGAGCGTCTCCAGCAGATCGTCGCGCCCGACCAGCGGCGGACCGATGTGCCCGAGCCGCGTCGTCGGATCCTCCGTGTTCGACAGCTCCCCCTCGGCGACCGCCCTCGCCCCGAGCAGCGAAAGCATCTCCGAGAGATCGGCCTCCGTCAGCACGGCCCGCGCTGCCGGCGAGAGCAGGATCGGCGCTGTCCCCGCGGGCAGAGGCGCCTGCCCGGTCCGCGCGAGGTGCGGGCTGAGCAGCCGCTTCGATCCGTCGGGGCGCATCGTCACGGACACGTTCGCGAGATCGATCCACACGCGCTCGCAGATCCCCCGCGCCACGAGATCCTGCGCGGCGCGGATCGCCAGCCGTACCGGGTTCTCGTCGGCCTCGTGCCCGAACGCCACCACGTACCGCCCGCCCGTCGCGCGCATGATGTGCCCGCTAATCGGCTCGATGCGTCCCTGCAGCGCGATCGGATCCAGCTGCGACGTGAAGTGCAGCAAGGCCACCGTGCGCCGCTCGCTCGCCGAGGGCTCTGGTGGGCGCGTTCGCCCGTCGGAAGACGGGCCTCGATCCCCGCTCAGGGACTTCGGCCCGGCAGGCGTCATGGTGTCGCCGGACCCGTCTCGGGCCGTTCTTTCCTTGGGCTCCGTCCCCACGCGGATCGCCAAGAGCGCCTCGAAGAGCGCGGCCGCGTTCGAATACCTCGCGGCCGGGTCCTTCTCGAGGCACCGGAGCACGACGTCCTCGAGCTCCGCCGGAACAGGCGTCCCGGCCGCACGATCGAGCCGCGCGGGCCTTCGGCTCAGGTGTCCCTCTCGCACCGCGGCGGGTGGCCCCCAGAACGGCGGGTGGCCTGCGAGCATCTCGTAGAGCATCACGCCGACCGCATACACGTCGGCGCGCGCGTCGATGTCGGCTCGCCCCTCGCATTGCTCGGGCGCCATGTACTCGACCGTGCCGACCATCGCGCCCTCCTCGGGCGGCGTCGCTGCGCGCGCGGGCCCGACGCCTGCGCGCCGGGCGAGCCCGAGGTCGAGCACCGTCGCGCGCCCCGG
>JANMGF010001381.1:0-1305 GCA_031374535.1 Polyangium sp. (in: bacteria) | reverse complement strand
TGCACGAGGTCGTCCGCGTCCCGAGGAAGGACGCCACGCGAGAGAAGGACGGAGCGGACGAAGCCTCGGCATTCACGGTAAAACCACGTGAAGGACGCCTCGGGGGAGGGAAGGGGTGTAGGTTTCTTGGCGGATTCGGGGCGGACGGGTATCTTTGCCACAGCCTGTAGCTCCGGTTGTGCGGGGTTTGCGGGTCAGACGCCGGTCGGTGTTGCGAGCGCCGGCTGGCGTCGCTTGTTTTGTCTCATGAGTCGGCGGGGAAATCAACCTCAAAATGAGGAGATTGGTTCGTCCCGGGAGAACCCACGATCCGCCGCGAATGGCGGGATGGGCATCGTAATGGGCGCCTGGATCCAGGGCTCGCGCTCCCGCTCCCGCTTCCGCTTCCGAGATACGTGCACGTCCCCTGGAGAAGTCGCACGTCCGAAAAAGGACCATCTCGCGTGGCGCGCCCGCCCGACCGTACCGACACTCAGCGCCTCTTGTTGCGTCGAGCCTCCGCGATACGTGATGATGCTCGCTGCTGGATGTTTTCTTCGCCCTTGAAGCCCGGCGCCGGGGCCCTCGCCGCGCTGCTCCTCGCCGGCCCCACGGCCCGCGGGGACCCGGCCCCGGTGCGGATCGTCTACAGCGCACCCGCGATTTGCCCAGGCTTCGAGGATTTTCTCGTGGCCGTACGGGCGGAGGTGCCGGAGGTACGTCTCGCGGAGGAGGGGCAGGGGGCGCGGACCTTCACGGCGAGCCTGTTCGAGGAGAACAAAGGACGGCTGCGCGGGGAGCTGCGGGTCGAGGTTCCAGGGGAAGACAGCTTGTTGCGGGAGGTGTCGGGGGCGACGTGTGAAGAGGTGATGGGTGCGCTGGCGCTGGTCACGGCCCTGGCCATCGAGGCGGGGACGGATCAGCCACCGCCGCCACCGCCGCTTCCGCTTCCGCCTCCGCTTCCGCCTCCGCTTCCGCTTCCGCCTCCGCTTCCGCCTCCGCTTCCGCTTCCGCCTCCGCTTCCGCCTCCGCCTCCGCCTCCGCTTCCGCCCGGCGTGTTTCGTTGGCAGCTGGGCGTCCAGGGGGCGCTCTGGGGCGCGATTGCACCCGACCCCGCCGGGGGGATCGTCCTTTTTGCCGAACGTGCGGCCTGGGATCGTACGGGGTTCGCCCCGGCCTTTCGCCTCGGCCTGGCCCTCGCGCAAAGCCCCACCGCGGAGAGCGAGGGCGGCGGGGCTCGTTTCCGGTGGATGGCCGCGCGGCTCTCGGGGTGCCCCTGGGCGTACAACATCGGGCTCCTGACCCTGCGACCTTGCGCGGGCCTCG
>JANMGF010000354.1:0-4143 GCA_031374535.1 Polyangium sp. (in: bacteria) | reverse complement strand
GTGGTCAACTCGAGCCAGGGCGGCGGGTCCAAGGATACGTGGGTGCTCAAAACAAAAGGAAACGAGCCTTGATCGCCCGCGTCGCTGATCACTGCTTCTGGCTTGGTCGTTACCTCGAGCGTGTCGACTGCACCGCGCGTGTCCTGCACGTGACGCTCCACCTCTCGCTCGACGCCGAGCTCGGCGCCCGCCAGTGCTGGCTGCCCGTCGTCGTCGTCTCCGGCCAGGAAGACGCCTTTCTGGCCACACACGGCGAGGACGCCGCCGACGATGGCGAGCTCGTCCAGCGCTACATGACCTGGGACGAGGACAACCTCGTCTCGCTCGTCCGCTCCATCGCCGCCGCGCGCGACAACGCCCGTTCGATCCGCGAGGTCGTGAGCCTCGAGGTCTGGGAGACGTTGAACGAGCTTTACCTCTGGTCCCAGAGCCCGGCCGCGCGCGAGGAGTACGAGGCGAACCGTTACACCTTCTACCGGACCGTCCGCCGCGCCATCGAGCTTTGCCGCGGCCTCCTCGAGAGCACGATGCTCCACGACGACCCGCTCGACTTCCTCTCCCTGGGACTCCTCCTCGAGCGCGCCGGCCACTCGGCCCGCATCGTGGACGTGCATCACCACGCGCTCAGCGGGGATCCGACGCGCACCGACCTCGTCGTCGAGACGGGCGTCTGGCTCTCCATCCTGCGCTCGTGCTCGGGCAAGGAGCCCTTCATGAAGCGGCACCAGGGCCACGTCACGGGCCGCGCCGTCGCTGCCTTCCTGATCCTCGAGCCCCTCTTCCCGCGCTCCGTCCGGTACGCCGTCGCCGAGGCCCACGCTCGCCTCCTCTCGATCCGCCCTGCGGGCGCCGAGGACGTCCCTGGCGAGCGCTCCCTCGCTCGCCTCCGCGCGCTTGATGCGTGGCTCGCGGAGCAGACCGTGGAGACGATCCTGCCGATCCACGACCTCGCGACGCACGTGGTCGCCGAGACCTCGGGCATTTGCGAGGAGATGGGTCGTGAGTTGCTCGGGTACGGCGGCGTATCGGCGGCTTGAGGGGTCGGGCGGGGGCCCACCCGGGTCGTGCTAGTCTGCGCGACGAGAAGCCCATGTCTGCCCTCGTTTTTGGCCCCCGTATGCTCGCGCCTGCGCGCACGTTGAGCGGCATCGTGCACAACTGCGATCAGGACGATCCTCTGCCGAGCGGGGACCCTCGCTGGCAGGATCTCTCCGCGGGTCGTGGGGACGCTGCTGCGGAGACGCTCGTGCAGGATTTGCTTGCGCGGCAGGAGGGTCAGCTCCTCCACGCGGCCTTCGTGAGCCACCGCGGCGCGGGCAAGAGCACGGAGCTTCAGCGCATCGCGGGTCTCGTCGGGGCGGCGTATCACCCGCTCTACATCGAGGCGACCGTCGAGATGGATCCCATCCGGATCGAATCCGAGGATCTGCTCCTCAACATCGCGCTCGCGGTCGAGGAAGAGCTGCGCCGGCTCGGCAAGGGCTTGCCTGCGGCGCTGCTCGGCCGTGTCGAAAAATGGTTCGCCGAGACGATCCGTTCGACGAAGTGGGCCGAGGGCTATGACGCGAGCCTCGCGGCGGGCGTCGAGGGCAAGTTCGAGATCCCGTTCCTCGGCAGCATGTTCGCGCAGGCCAAGGCGCTCATGAAGCACGAGAGTGAGTACCGGACCGAGGTCAAGCAGGTCTTGAAGAAGTTCCCCGGGACGTTGCTCGAGAGCGTGAACGAGTTCCTCGAAGCGGCGCGGGAGCGGCTCGACGGTCGTGCCCTCCTCGTGATGATCGACAATCTCGACCGCTACGAGCCCTCGGTGATCGACGAGCTGCTCGTGATCGGCGCCGATCGCATCCGCAGCTTGCGTTGCAACCTCATCTTGACCCCGCCGATCAGCCTGCTCCTCCAGCCTCGGTCGGCGCAGCTCGACGCGAGTTATGCCTGCTACGACATGTTCACGGTCAAGCTGCGCAAGCCTGACCAGCGCTACGACGAGTTCGACGGCCCCGGGCGGGATCTCCTCGAAAAGGCGCTCGAAAAGCGGATCGACCTCGATCTCGTGATGCCCGACAAAGCGGTCCGTGATCGGCTGATCGCGGCGTGCGGGGGCGGGATTCGCGAGCTTCTGGATCTGGTCTCCTGGACCGCGCGATTTGCCCGGCTGGGTGGGACGACGATCACGGAGCGGGACGTGGAGAAGGCCGTCGCGCGGCGCAAGCAACGGCTGCGGGATCAGATCAACGTGAACGGCTGGTGGGATGCGCTCGGGCACATCGCGGAGACCAAGGAGGTCGGCGATGACGACAAATCCCTCGCCGTGCTCTTCCACCGCCTCGCGTTCAAGTACAACGGCGAAGGCTGGTACGACGTTCACCCGCTCGTGGACGAGCTGATGCGGGAGCGGCGCCGATGAAGGACGAGCCTGAAACCCTGCTCGGCGAGGACGACGGCCTCGTGTTTCGCCGGTTTTTCGAATGGGGCGTCGGCCACGGCTTCGACCTCGGGATCGTGCAGATGACGACGCCCTGGAAACGTGACGCCCTCCTCGCGTGGGCCGTGGCGACCGTCCCTGGCGTGCAGGTGATCGCGCTCGATGATGTGGGTCCGGGCAAACGGAGGCTCTGGGATGTCCTCCGCGACGCGACAGCGCCGGAGAAAAACACGACCGCGCTGATCTTCAGCGGGCTGGAAGAAGCCGAGGCGCAAGAGCGGATCGTGGCGCAGCTCAACGTGGAGCGAGACGAGCTCAAGCGGGGATTTTCGCTCCCCTGGCTCATGCTCGTGCACCCGACCGTGGCGCAGGTGATGGAGCGCCGAGCGCCCGATTTCGTGGATTTCGCGGGGGCCTGGATGTGGGAAGAGGCGCCTTCCCTCCGCAAGCTGGAGCTCGGAGCGATCGACGATTCACCCGCGATCGTCGCGCCGATGCCCGTGGCCGCGATGGCCGCGGAGAAGGACCTCCTCGGCAAGGCCACGCGGGCGATCGATCGGGGTCGCCTCGACGAAGCCTCGGATCTGCTGGCGCAGTTCGACATGCGGATCCCGGAGGCATGGGGAGACGATCCCGATCGGATCTCGATCGCGGCGCGGCTCTTCGCCGCGAGAGGCCAGCTCCTCGAGGCCCGCGTGGCGTGCGAGGCGGCCTGCGAACGGTACGAAAAACGGGCCGACGTTCGAGGCCGGGCCGGGGTGCTGCTCGTGCTGGCGAACATCGAAGAGCGGCAAGGCCTGTATGAACGTGCTCGTTCGCTCGCGGAGGAGTCCATGTACGCGTTCGACGCGATGGGGGATCGCGCGGGACAGGTCATCGCGCGGCAGCTCCTCGCCCGCGTCGAGGAGCGCAAGGGGCGGGACGACGTGGCCCGCCTGATCCTCGAGAGGACCATCGTCAGCTTCGACAAGAGCGGCAACAACGAGGACAAGGCAGCGTCGCAGCTCCAGCTCGCCTTCATCGCCGAGCGGCACGGGCACCACGAAGAAGCCCAGAAGCTCCTGGAAGAGGCGCGTCCCACGCTGGAGAAGATGGGCGACCTCAACGGCATCGCCGCGTGCCTGACGTTGCTCGCGCGGATCGCCGAGCGTCAGGGCCGGACCGAGGAGGCCCGGCAGCTCCTCGCGGAGTCAGCGTCCACCACGGAGAAGAGCGGCAATGTCCCCGGGCGTGCAGCCTCGCTCCACGAGCTTGCCGTCCTCGACGCGAGCCAGGGCGAGCTCGCGCAGGCGCAGAAGCTCCTCGGGGAAGCGATCGCCATCAAGGAGAGGATCGGCGAGCCTCGGGGCCTCGCTGCCTCGCAGATCGTGCTCGGCCAGATCGAAGTGCAACAGGGGCGCTTCAACATCGGTCGCCGCCTCGTCGAGATCGCCGTTGTCACCCTCGAAGCGATTGGCTCCGGTCACGTCGACCAGGCGCGCGCCATCCTCCGGTCGATCGACGCCCTGCAAGCTCCGCCCCTGCAAGTTCCTCCCCTCCACCACCCCCCTTCCCCCTCCTGACCTTCGCCCGAGCCCCCGCCTCGCCCCTTCCGCGAGTACACTCCCCCCGATGCCGAACCTCCTCGCCATGTCGTTCGAGGGCGAGCTCGCTCCTTGCTTCGACCTTCGCTGCCTTCACCCGGGCAGCAAGCGCCCTCCCGATGGCTGGGGCCTCGGCTA
>JANMGF010000347.1:0-9666 GCA_031374535.1 Polyangium sp. (in: bacteria) | reverse complement strand
GGTCGTCAGGCCGCCTTCTTCATGAGCTCGGTCCCCGGGGTGTAACGATACCCCGCCGCGATCGTTTGGCTGGGCGAACCGTCCGAATTGATCTGCCGGTTGTACGCGATCGAGGGCGAGTCCGGGGGCACGAGGGCCTCCGGGACGAACTGCGTCCCCACGGCGCGCAGGTGGACCTCGTTCCGGAGCACCTCGCGCACGTAATCGCGGTGGCTCATGTATTGGATGCGCTCCGGGAGGCTCGTCGGGATGATCTCGAAGGGATCCCGGTTCTCGATGCGCCGGAAGAGGTCCATCACGTGGTGGAGGTGGCCGAGCTCGCAAGCGACCATGCGCTCCCAGATGGCCTTGATCCGGCTATTGGTCTCCTGCTCCATGCAGGCGAGGTAGTTCCAGACCTCCGTGGTCTCGTGCAGGAGCCATTTCTCCATCCACGTCTCGTCCGGGTCGGACATCGACTCGTATTGCGTGACGTGTTGCTCCTCGATGTGCCCGATCTCCGCGTAGAGCAGGCGCGCCGCCGGGTCGGCGAAGAGCGGCCCGATGTTCTGGTAGTAGTTCAGCGTCTGCTGCTCGCCCGACAGGATGGTCAGCGCGATGAGCTTGGTGATCGGCGCGGCCGTGGTGCGATCGTAGGACTCGCGCACGTCATCGGTCGGGTGGCGGTGCTCGACCACCGTCGGCCTTCCCGGCAGGATGTCGGTATAGGATTGCAGGATGGCGTTCGCGTCCTTGCCCTCCAGGCGATCGAGCAGCGCCGCGTATCGATAGAGGTGATCGAAATCCTCGAGCAGCCCGAAACGGAGGATCTGCGCCATGTACGGGTCTGGCTCGAGGAGCGCGAGGCTCGCGGTCACCTCGATGGCGACCTGCTCGTAGGCGCACGTCGTCTCGAGCGGCGATTGATCCGCCGGCAGGAGCCAATTGACGAGCACCTGCTGGTGCGTCTCGATGCGCCGCACCCGGGCGAGCTCGAGGCGCAGGGGGCGGTTCATGCGGGCAAAAGCGTGCTGGAAGCGGTTCGCCTCCATTTCCACGCCGTTCATGAGGATGATGCGCAGGCGCGTGAACGCGTCGTCGTTCAGCTTGCTGATCGGCTCGCGTACCATGTCGCGCCAGGTGAAATCTTCCTGGGCGTCGAGAGCCACGCCCTTTTCCTTCGTGAGGTCGAGTGCCACGGTAGTCCTCCCCGTTCTGTTCCTCCGCGATGGCTTGCGGATCGCCGCTTCCGCCCCTCGTCACTTGCAAGAAGCTTGCGAGAAGCTTGCGAGGTTTTCGTCCCCTGCGAAGAATGGTTTTGCCGGCGAGCAGCCTCTGCACGCCCCGAGCGAAAGCTTCCCGCCGCGGGGCTCGACGTCGCGCACATTCGTCCCCCATGAACAGGTCGAGCCTGCAAGGGCCCCGAGGAGGAAGACCAGCATGGATACTCGCGAAACGTGCGACAGGCTGAACAGCCTCATCAAGTGCGACGTGGACGCGGTGCACGCCTACCAGCAAGCCATCGAGGCTTGCGAGATGGAGGAGATCCGGAGCCGGCTCGTCCAGTTCCAGAGCGACCATCAGCGGCATATCCGCGATCTCTCGCAGCAGGTGCGTCTGCTCGGTGGGGAGCCGGAGGTGGAGAAGTCCTGGGCGGGGTTCTTGATCGAGGGATTCACGGCCATCGCGAGCCAGGGCGATCACAGCGCGCTCGTGGCGATGCGAGGGAACGAGGAGCTGACGAACCGAACCTACGAGGCGGCGCTCAACGAGTCGGATCTGCCGACGGACGTGCGCGCGGTCCTCGAGAGGAATTTCTCGGACGAGCAGCGGCATCTGTCGTGGATCAAGGACCAGCTCGACGCGCGGGTCTGGGAGCGAACGAAGGCGGCCTAGAAAACCGAGAGCCAGCCAGAGCCAGAGAAAGAGGCATGGCCCCGCCCGCACGTCGCTCGTGCGTGGCGGGGTTTCGTTTTGTAGTAGGCTCTCCTCGGTATGGAGCCGAAGACGCAGCGGGGGTTCGGGGCACAGGACGCCGAAGGCAAACCGGAGCCCCGAGCGTCGATCGTTGAAATTCAGCTCGGCCACATGTGCAACAACCGTTGCGTCTTCTGCGTGAGTGGCCAGGAGACGGCGCTCGGTCGGGCGAGGCCGCTCCCGCTCGAGCCTATCCTGGAGCAGATCCGGGCCGCGCGCGCCCGAGGGCACGCGAAGATCACGCTGCTCGGCGGCGAGCCCACGCTTCAGCCCGCGTTCCTCGACGTGGTGCGCGAGAGCGTCGCGCTCGGCTACGAGGAGATCGTGATCTTCACGAACGGCGTGAAGACGGCGCGCGCCGCGTTCGTGGACGAGATCCTGGAGACCGGGGGGAATTTCACCTTCCGCTTCTCGATCCAGGGCGCGACCGAGGAGGCGCACGAGCGCACGACGCGCAAAGACGGATCGTTCGCCCGCATCGTGCAGTCGATGCGTCACGTGAAGGCGCGCGGCCAGCGGCTCACCGTGAACATGTGCGTCGTCCAGTCGAACCACGAATCGGTGGACGTTTTCCCCGCGCTCCTCCTGCCCCTCGGGGCCTCGCAGCTCCACCTCGACATGGTCCGGCCGCTCGACGCGGGCGTACGCAGCGCGGAAGAGTTCGCGTCGATGATCCCGCGGTACCGGAGCCTCGTGGGGCCTTTCGAACGAATGGTGCGGGGGTTTCCGGAGGGGTTCGACGTCAACATCGGGAACCTGCCGTATTGCGTCGCGCCCGCGCTCGCGCCTTTCATTCACCACGACGGCGAAAAGACGATGACGATCGCCGTCGATGGGGACAAGACGCTCAGCAAGCCGTGGGACAAGTACCTCGTCAAGAGGCGCGACAAATCGAAGCCGGCGACCTGCGCGTCGTGTGTGTTCGATGCGCGTTGTAATGGCGTGTTCGAGATGTACCGGGAGATGTACGGCGACGAAGAGTTCGTGCCCGTGACGCCCGAGCGCCTGGCCGAGGTCGATCCCGATCGGAAGCTCTTTTCATTGCATGCGCGGGCGCTCGTGTCGCGGGCTTTTGCGGGGTTCGTCCCTCCGGAACCCTTTTCGCGGGTCGTTCTCAGGGAGCTCGGCGAGCGGGCGGTCGAGGTGCGTCTCGAAGGAGACGGAACGGAGAGCCTTTCGGTCACGCTCCGAGCCCGCGCCGAGGAAGGGGAGGGGGGCGCCATGGCCATCGCGGCGGCGTCCTGGTTTTTCGTGGGGGTAGCGGCCGTGCCTGCGGATCGGGCGGCGGCGCGCGCGGGGATCCTCGCGATCGGGGAGAGGTTGTCGCAGAAGGTCGCGTTTGTGTTTCCAATCGGGGAGGACGCGGTTTCGCCGCTCGCGCGATCCATTGCGTCGAGGTTGCGCCTGCTCCGGCAACACGCGCCTTTCGGCGCCCTCGCGTGGAAGGAGACACGCGTGGAGAACGAGGGGCGGCGCGTCGAGCTCGCATTCGAGGCGACGTCGGGGGAGCGGGTATCGGTTTGGCTCGGTGAAACGAACGGGAAACCCGTGGGTGGTTATCGCGTCGGGGAGGGGGAGCCTTCGGCCGAGGTCATCGAGGGGCTCGGGGCCGTCCTCGGGGCGCTCGCGCCGGGGAAGAACGGGCCGCGGGCCACGCACGTCTCGCGGGGTTGACGCGCGGCAGACGGAAACCACGGTGGACGATGGCGTTTCGTCCCTGCCGGCCCCATGGGGGGGATCTGGAGGGGGTGTGCCATGGCGAAGGAGGGAACCCAGAGGCAAGAGGACGTGCCGGGCGTGCGCGGCGGTGCGATATCCCCGGACCTCGGCGGCGAGCCTGTCTCGAGCGGGCCCGTGGGCGACGAGGGCGGCGCGGGGTCTTATCCAGGCGGGCCGACTTACTCCGAGGGGACGACCCCGGCGGACGAGGTCCACAACGCGGAAAAGTGGGTGCCTCCGACCGAGCGGATCAGCGGGCCACCCATGGAGCCGACCGATTAGCGGGAACATATCGAGGGAGCCCGAGGGCAGGACCCTCGTCTTCCGCGGGAACGGCTCGACAGCGGTCCCCGTGGTTCCGGGCGCGGGTTTCGGGCGATGGGAATGGCCCGGGTCAGGTGGCGCGCCCGGCGGGCCAGGCCATGCTCCCCGAGACTGCGGGGGGACGAGGAATGCACCGAATCGAGTTCCTGGAAAAAATGTGGGACGCGCTCGATTCCCTGCAAACCACCCCGATGCAGCACCGCATCTGGACGGAGAGCTGGCTCTCGGCGCGCCGCGAGGCGGATCGATTGCACGTCCTCGTCGCAGGTCCGGCCGAATCGCCCGCGATCGCGGCGCTCGTACGTCGCGGCGGATTCGCGCCCTCGCTCGCGCCTGCGGGGGCGCTCGAGCTTGGTGAGCCGGTCGATCTGGTTTCGGCCGCGCCCAAGGCGCTCGGGGCGCTTTGCCAGGCGCTCGCCCGCGAGCCGTACCCGGTCCACCTCCCGCGCGTGCGGGAGGATTCGCCGACGATTCCGGCTCTGAAAGAGGCCTACCGCCGCCGCGGCGTCGTACGGACGGCGCCCGCGAGGCCCTACCCTTTCCTCACACTCGAACCCTCATGGACCGAGCCCGAACGCCACCTCTCCTCGCGGAGGCGCCAGGACTTGCGCCGTGCAGAGCGGAATGCGGCACGCCTCGGCGCCGTCTCGTATGCGTTCCTCGCGCCCACCGCGGACGAAATCGCGCCCGTCCTCCACGAGGTTTTTCGGGTGGAGGCCGCCGGGTGGAAGGGGCGTGAGCTCACCGCGATGTCGTGTGACCCGGTCATCGGGACGTTCTTCAGGACATACGCCCTGGCCGCAGCGGGCCGCGGGATCCTGCGCGTCGCGCTCCTTCGAATCGGGGGGCAGGCCGCGGCGATGCAGCTCGCGGTGGAGCACGGCCGGGCGTACTGGCTGCTCAAGATCGGTTATGACGAGGCATTCGCGCCCGCCTCGCCGGGCATCCTGCTCCTCCGCGAGAGCTTGCGCCGCGCGGCCGAGGAGAAGCTCGATTCGTACGAGTTTCTGGGCGGCGTGGCGCCGTGGATCAAGCCCTGGACGAGCGAGGAGCGCGCCACGGTTTCGCTCAGCGCCTATCCGATGAGCCTCGCCGGCGCCTCGGCGCTCTCCGGCCGGGCCGTAACGAGCGTGATTCGCAGAATGAGGAGGCATTTTTCATGGGCGACGCGGTCCGAGGTCTGAAGAAGGCGGCGCTCGTTTTGTGGGTGCCGCTCGCGCGACGCGCTGGCCTGGCCTACGTCGCGGGGCCGGAAATCGGCGACGCCGTGGACGCGTGCCGGAATTTCTGGGACGCCGGGCAAAGAACCATCGTTTGTTACTGGAACGGCGAGAAAGCATCCCCGCGGGCCGTGGCGGATCAGTCCATCGCGACGATCGATGTTTTCTCGGAGGTGACCGGGGAGGATTATTACCTCTCGATCAAGGCACCTGCGCTCGGGTTTTCCCGCGCGCTCGTCGGTGAAATCACGAAACGGGCTGCGCGATCGTCCGTGCGGGTGCATTTTGACGCGCAGCGGCCGGAGGTCGTTTCGCGGACGCGGGAGCTCGCGGAGAGCGTGCTGGGCAGGTCCGCCGCGATTGGATTCACGTTGCCCGGGCGTTTTTCGCGGAGCCTGCGGGACGCCGAATGGGCGATCGAGCGGGGCATTCCCCTCCGCGTGGTGAAGGGGCAGGTGCCGGATCCCACGGCGCCGGACATCGATCCCGGGCAGGGCCTGCTCGCGGTCGTGGAAAAGCTCGCGGGCCGGGCTCGGCACGTGGGGGTGGCGTCGCATGACGCGTTTGTCGTGCGGAAGGCGCTCCGGCGGCTCGTCGCGACCCGGACGCCTTGCGAGCTCGAGCTGCTTTTTGGATTGCCGTTCGAGCCGGCCTTGCGAGAGGCGCGCGCGCTCGGCGTGCCGGTGCGGGTGTACGTGCCTTTCGGCGAGGCGCGGCTGCCTTATCACCTCACCGAGGCGCGGCGCAATCCGCGGGTGTTTTCGTGGCTCGTTCGGGATCTCCGGCGCGGGCCGGGGTGGCTCAACTCCCCCGTTTGATCCGTTCCTGCTCCCGCCTGCCCTTTTTCGACAGAATCGGCGCGAGGATCCGGGCCATCGTCGGGGCCGTATTCGCCGCCCGCGCCAGGATTCCGCGGCTCCGGGGCAAGGTGATCTCGAGCGGGCGCCTCGGTAAAACGTCGTCCACGATCGCCCGCTCGATGTCCTCGACGGTGAGCGGACGCGGGCCCGAAAACGTCATGGCGGCCTCCTCGTGGTCCACCTGCCGGTCGAGCATGGGCGTCTGCACGGCGTCGGGCATGACGAGCGTCACGGCAATCCCATGGCGGCCGAGCTCCACCGCGGCCGCGAGGGTGAATCCACGCACGGCGAATTTCGAGGCGGCGTAAAGCGAGAGCCCCGGCACGGGCGCGAGCGAGGCGAGCGAGCCGATGTTGATGATGTGCCCGTGTTTTCCACGCGCGATCATTCGTTTCGCGGCCGCGCGTGTCCCGAGCACCGTGCCCTTGACGTTCACGTCGAGATGCAAATCCACGTCCGCCGGCTCGATGTTCGTGACCCAGCTCGACCCGAGCACGCCCGCGATGTTCATCAGGACGTCGAGCCCGCCTCCTTCGCGCTCGGCGAGATCCAGCGCGGCCTCCCAGTCCGCCTCCTCGCGGACGTCGAGTTTTACGAGACGAACGTTCGGCCCCCACCGGCCCTCCGCCGCACGTTTTTCCAGGGCGGCGAGGTTCACGTCGGTGGCGATCACCGTGTCACCGCGGCGCGCGAAGACCCCTGTCAAATGCGCGCCGATTCCGCTCGCGGAGCCCGTCAAGACCAGGACGGCCATCGATCCTCCTAGGCCGAGATCGCCGCTCCGGCGGCGCGCGGCTGGTTGTCCTTGCGCCTGGGCCGCGCGGGTGCGCCCAGCGTGAGATCACCAAAAGAAAACGTGGGCGTGATGCCCGGGAAGAGGAAGTAGGCGCAGAGCTCCGACGAGCAGACCATCCCCGGGAAATCCGGGTTTTGCTCCGATGCACCGGCCACCTCTTTTTCCTGCGCCATCGAGATGTACGGGTCGAGCGCTCGCTCCAGCGTGTTCCCGTTGATCACGACCTCCATCCCCGTGTCCTCGGCATACCGGCGGAGCCCCGGGATCCTCGAGGCGCGCGGGGCGTATGCGTCGGGTCCCACGCCGTTCTCGCTGGTCACGAAGATCCCCTCGGACGTCCGCACGACGATCGAATGGTTGCCCTCGGTGCGTACCACGAAGGGGCGCCGCCGAAAATGCCCTCGAAATCGTGTCGATGTGTGCCGACTTGTGCACGAACGGGCCGACGATCCAGGACCGGAGCCTCGAAATCCAACGAGATCCGGAAGGCACGGCGTATGCTTATGGGCAGCCCGCTGCCCGGAGGTCCTATTTCCATGAAGCTCTTCCACGCCGTCTTTCTTTCGATTCCCCTCGTCGTCGCCGCCGCGACGCATACCAGCGACGCCGCCGCATGTGGCGGCTGTTTTCCCCCGCAAGACGAGTCGAGCCAGGTGACCGGGCACCGGATGGTTTATTCGGTCTCGCAAACCTCGACCACGCTCTGGGACCAGATCACCTACTCCGGTGACCCCTCCTCGTTCGCCTGGATCCTGCCGATCAAGGGCCAGGTCGAGGTCGGTTTGTCCTCGGACGCGGTCTTCGCGGTCCTCAGCGAGCGCACGGCGACGTACGTCTCGGCGCCGCCCCTCAACTGCCCGCCGCCGCCCTCCTGCTGGGGGGGCTGGGAAGACGGACCGGGCGGGGCGACCGGCGCGGGCGGCGATGCGGCCGGCGGCGGCGTCGACGTGATCACGCAGGAGGTCGTCGGTCCTTACGACACCGTGCAGCTCTCCTCGTCGGATCCAGGAGCGCTGAAGACCTGGCTCACGACGAACGGCTACAACGTCAACGCCGACGTCGCGCCGATCATCGACGCCTACGTGAACGAGGGCTTCGACTTCCTCGCGCTGAAGCTCATCCCGGGCCAGGGCGTGAGCTCGATGCGCCCCGTCCGCATCACGACGCCCGGCGCGAGCACCACGCTGCCGCTGCGGATGGTCGGCGCGGGCACGGGCTCGTTTGCGCCGATGACGTTGTGGATCTTCGGCGAAGGCCGGTACGAGACGAAGAACTTCGCCTCGTTCGAGATAAACCAGCCGGACCTCGTGTGGAACTGGGACACGGGCGAGTCGAACTACGCGACGCTGAAGGACGACACGTTCAAGGCGGCCCAGAACGCGAACTGGCTGAACCAGTACGCGCAGCCGACGTCGTCGTGGGACGTGCGCAACCGGCTCGAGCAGCTCGTGAGTTTCCTGCCGGATCAAAGCGGCTACGGTGATCCCAAGGACGGCTGGGTGACGGCGAACGACGAGCTCCAGGCCGACCTCGAGAAGATGTTCGGCGGGCTCAACGAGAACGCGCTCTGGCTCACGCGTATCAACACGGAGCTCGCGCGGGCGGCGCTGAACAAGGACCTCGCGCTCGGCGCGGCGACGTCGCAGGAGCCGGTCACGAACTGGTTCCAGGCGACGAAGGCGATCGGCACGCCGCCCTCGTGCCCCTCGTACCCGCCCTGCGAGCCAGGCTCGGAGCTGCCCGGGGATGTGAACGGCGGCGGCTCCTGGTGGGGCAACCTCGGCGACGGCAAGGGCAACGCGAGCTCGAGCGGCTGCGCCGTGTCGAGCGGCAACCAGACGACGGCCGCGCTCGGCATCCTCGGCATCGCGCTGGGTTTGTCCCTGGCGCGTCGCCGCCGCAACAAGTAACCCGCTTTCCCCTCCTTCAGGCTGCGTGGGAGAGGTGCTCCGGCGGCGCGAAAACCGCCGGGGCGCCCCCGAGCCCCTGCTGCACGACCATCTCCCAGTAACGAGCGCCCGAGCGGATGGCCTTCTGATGCGCCCCCGGCGAGAGCTTGCGCGCCTGTTCGGCCACACGCGTGACGGCGCGAAGCGCGTGGAAGGCCGCGATGAACGGCGTGCGCTCGATGCCGAGGCTGTCGGCGATCTCGTCGCCGAGCAGGCCCCGCGCGAACCCGAGCCCGAGGTTCCGCCGGAACGCGCCGCTCCGCTTCTCCTCCGGGGTCTTCGCTTGCCGGATCGGGGATTCGAAGAGGGCATGCGTGAGCGCCCGCGAGTCGTCGTCCGGCCGGCCCTCCGTCGCGCGGATGAGGTACGCGAGGCTCCACGCGTCGAACTCCGACGCCGGCAAGAGCTCGGGATCGACGCCCATGAGATGGCCCGAGTACCGCCAGAGGTGCATGAAGCTCTCGGACTCGTCGCGATCGACGTCGAGCCCGAACGCGCGGATTCCCTGGAGAAACACGACCGAAAAGAGGAGCGAGGTCCCGGCCATGTCGTGCTGGTTCACCGGCAGGCCCCACGCTTCGGTGTTCCATTTCGGCGAACGCGAAAGCATGCGCCGCACCTTCGCGTGCATGAGCCGCACCTTCAGGGTGATCCCGAAGGCCTCGCCCGTACGCAAGAGCCCGCCCGGCTGCGCGGTGGCCTGCACGAAACGCGACGTCTCGCCGAGCCGCCGCGGCGCCCGCTCGACGAGTTGTCCCGAGAAGACGAGCGGCTTGTTGCCCCCCGGCGAGGTGTAGCCGAGCACGAGCGAATACGTGCCGAGCACCGCGCCTCCGAGCGCG
>JANMGF010000342.1:0-8814 GCA_031374535.1 Polyangium sp. (in: bacteria) | reverse complement strand
ACTGCCGTCGCCGTTCGGATCGCAGTAGCCGCCGGCCTTCGTCATATCGCAGCCGGTCGTGTTCGGCGCGTAATGGCAGAAGTTGTCGACGCCGGACTTGCATTCGCAGGGCGAGGGGGGCGGCGGCGGCGGCGGCGGCGGCGGGGCGCTGCCGCAGGTGTCGTTGAAATCGTAATATCCCTTCACCCAGTCGGCGTCCGCGTAATCGCCGTCGCCGTTGGGATCGCAGTAGCCGCCCGGGAACGTCATGGCGCAGTCCACCGTCTTTGCCGCGTAATGGCAGAAGTTGTCGACGCCGGTCTTGCATGCACACGAGCCCGGGGGCGGAGGCGGCGGCGGATCGACGGGGTCCGGCGGGTCCGGCGGGTCGACCGGATCCGGCGGGGGAGCGTCGCCCACGGCGGGCGGCGCGGCGGGGGGATTGCCCGCGTACGGCACGGCGGGGTCCACGTAAAAGACGTGCGCGCTGTCGAAGCGCCCGCTCACCACGTCGTCGATGCCGAGCGCCGCGCGCGAGCCCGAGCCTTCCTGGTGGAGGTGATTGCCGAGGTGGCAAAGCTTGCCGTTCGGCCCATTCAGGATGAGCTTGCCGCCGCCGTCGAAGAGCGCGCCGAGGTAGAGGCCGCCCGCGTCGCGATTGCCGAGGATCATGTCCGGCGCGGGCCACATCGTCCCGGCGCCGGGGTTGTTCCAGGTGAACCATTTGTCGTTCACGCCTTCGGCCGGCACGACGTGCTGATACACTTCGGCCTGGTGACCGAGGTACTTGCCGTCGACGCCGTAGAAATACGTGAACACGCGCAGCTTCGCGCCGTTGTAATAGGTGTCGCCGGGGACGTACTGGGAGCAGTAGCCGGCCTCCTGCACGAAATCGACGTAGAGAAAGCCGCCGGCGATCTCCGCGGGTAACGCGTCGATCTGGTGCCAGACGCTCGTCCCGCCGGGCGCGCCGATGTCGATCGAATTGAGCCCGGGGTGCGCGACCCCGTTGCCGTACGAGGCGAGCACCCAGATCGTCCCGTCGACGCCTGCGGGCACGGCCATTTGCACGCCGGAGACGTCGAAGGTCGTGGCGCCGGGGGTCGTGTCGATGTCGGTGGGAGGATCCCCCACGCAGCCGAGGAAAGGAACGGCGAGGCTCGCCGCGAGGACCGGGAGGAGATGGGAGACTCGAAGCATACCTCTTTCCCTTGCAGTACGAATGCCAGTCCACGCGCGCGAGCGTCCGACGAAAAAGACACGCGAACTCGAGCATCACGCTCCTCGAGGTCGACCAAAGTGGATCAACCATGATCCACCCAAGCCGGATCCCGAGTCCCCCACCCTCCCAGGCGCACGAGAGCCTCAACGTATTGTAGGCTACTCAAACTACAAAAAAAGTTGGACGAAGCTTGCGCAAGCTGTGAACCAAGGATATTCATTAACTCGTTCGCTGCACAAAACGGTGAACGAGAACACGTCCAACCCCTTCGTTTCGAAGGCCCGCTCAGGAGTACCGACCGTGAAGCAAGAGCTCCTCCGTTCGCCCCATGTGAAACTCGGCGCAGCGCTCCTCGTCGCGATCTTCGGAGGGCTCGGCGCCTGCCAGAACGCCGAGGAAACCGCGAAGCCCCCCGCAACGCCGGAGGCCTTCGTGGCGCCCGGCCGCTGCGTCTACACGAGCCCCTTCACCCAGGCCGAGGAGTGCCGCGACTACTCCGGCTCGAGCTGGACCCTCACGGCCGCGGAGGCCGACTGCAAGGCGCAGCAAGGCTCCTCCTTCACGAAGACCGAGAGCTGCGCCTACCCGAAGACGCTCGGGCGATGTTTGCTCGACGGCGGCACCGAGGACGAATACAGCATCGTCTTCCCCGGCGACGACACGAGCGCGTGCACCTCGACGAAGCGCGGCTGCGAGCTCTTCGGCGGCGGCACGTTCATCCCCGACGCGTGCGAGGGGGTCACCGAGGGCGGCGGCATCGGGACCGACGGCTCCGTGTTTCAATGGCCGACGCTCGCGTGTGTCGAGCCCCTGGCCGGCGAGCCCGCAGGCCAGACCGACGGCAAGGTCTGCACGTGGAGCATGATCGCGGCCTGCACCGAGCCCGGCCGCAAGTTCGCCGATTATGCGCAATGCGATGACGTGCTCACGCAGCGCCCCTACTGGGCAGCCCCGCCCTCCGAATTCAAGACCCCGGACGGCGATCCTCGGCTCACGGATCCGCAATTCCTCGGCGAGCTCGACTGGGTGACCGAGCAGGTCGAGGCATGCGGGTGCGTCTGTTGCCATTCGAACAAGACCGCGCCCGCCGAGGGCCCCTCGAACTGGTTCATCGAAGCCGGCCCGATCTGGACCGACAGCTTCTATCCGACGGGCCTCGCCTTCGCCGCGGGCTGGGTCGCCTCGGACGCGCTCGGCGCCTATCCGGCCGACCAGAACAACGGCTTTTCGCGTGATGTCACCGGGTTACCCACCACGGATCAGGCGCGGATGGTCGCCTTCTTCGAGGGTGAGCTTTTGCGGCGCGGATACAAGAAGGAAGATTTCGCGAACGAGCCGCCTTTCGGCGGTCCGCTTTACGAGCAGAGCCTTTACGTGCCGAGCGCCTGCGAGAATGGAGAAGGCGTGGACGCCGCGGGCAAAATCACCTGGGCCGGCGGGGACGCGCGTTACGTCTATGTGATGAATGCGGACGCCAAAGCCCCGGGCGCGCCGCCCAACCTCGATTTGCCCACGGGTACGATCTGGCGCCTCGACGTCTCCCCGAGCGCAGAGCCTGTGAAGAGCGGTATCACCTACGGCGAGGTCCTCCCCGACACAAAACAGGGATTCCCCGCCGACGGCAGCCCCGAGAAGCTCGTCGCGGGCGGGAAATATTATCTGTATGTATGGGCGGACGTGGCCATCCCGATCACGCGATGCCTCTTCGATGTCGCGCCCTGAGAGATTGTCAGGCCCGGACAACCTCGACGAGGACCGCAGGCCGAGGCCGGGTCGCGCCGCGTTGCGTGGCCCGCGTCTCGGCCAGGACGGCCACCGCGAGGAGCGCCGCCTTCGGTCCCACCGAATCGACGAACGCGCGCGCCGCGCCAAACGCCGAATGATCACGCTCCCGGTGCGTCACGGCGTACGGGCCTCGTTCGTCGATCCCCCCCTCGTCGAACGCCTGGAACACCTCGATCATGCGCCCGTCGCGGACGCTGGTAGCCCCGAACCGCGCAGGATCTTCCCCCGTCGGCAGAGGTCCCACCATGTACGTTTCGGTCACGAGTGTCCCTCCGCAGAGGATCGCGCCCGATACCCGGGAGATGGCGTCGAGCCACGTCGTCGACGCGGCCACCGTCTCCTGCTGCTCCTCGCCCCCTTCAAGCTCAGCCACGAGTGCCTCGAGGTCGTCCCGCTCGATCCGGCCCCACCGCCGCACCCACTTCTCACGACCGCGGCGGGGCCTGCGTTGATCGGTCGTATCGGCTGTTTTGGATCGCATCGCGGGGTCTACCTGCTCCTCTGCATGAAGCGTGCATGAACCGAGCCCCCGGGGCCGGGCGGCGCCGCGGGGGGATGGAAAGCTCGCAAGATCCGGCGGGCGAGCCTCTACCGGGAATTTTCAACCTACGCAAGTGTTCTTTCGCGGACGGCGGCATCGCGCCGCGACACACATTCGGCCTTCCCATCCGGCCGCCGCCATGGTTAGAACGGCCGCCTCACGGATGCGTACCTCCTCTTTCGAATGGATCGCCGACGACGGCAAACCCATCTTCGTGCACGTCTTCTCCCCGGACGGCGACACGAAGCCGCTTGGGATCGTCCACGTCTCGCACGGCATGAGCGAACACGGGGCCCGCTACGCGCGCGTCGCCGAGGCGCTCACCGCGCGAGGCCTCATCGTGGAAGCCCACGATCACCGCGGCCACGGCCGCACCGCGGTGAACGACGACGAGCTCGGCTACTTCGGCCCGGGGGACGGCTGGGGCCGCGCCATGGCGGATCTCCGCGGCCTCCTCGCTCGCGCCCGCACCACGTACGCGGGCCTGAAGCAGGCGCTCCTAGCCCATTCGATGGGCTCCTTGCTCGCGCAGAGCGTGCTGCCCGAGGAGGGATCGAAGCTCGCCGCCGTCGTCCTCTCCGGCACGAACGGCCCGCCCAGCATCCTCGCGCGCGCGGGCTTGCTCGTCGCGAAGGCCGAACGCGCGCGGCTCGGCGAGCGTGGCCGGAGCAAGGTCATCCAGGGGATGTCGTTCGACGAGTTCAACCGCGTCTTCAGCCCGAACCGGACGCGTTACGACTGGCTGTCGCGCGACGCGGCCGAGGTCGACAAGTACGTCGCCGACGCGCGTTGCGGCTTCCCCGCCACGACGACGTTATGGGTGCAGCTCCTCGGCGCGCTCCCCACGCTGCATCGCCCGGACAACCTCTCCCGCATCCCGAAGGACCTGCCGGTGTACGTCCTCGCCGGCGCCGAGGATCCGGTGCACGAGAAGACGAAGAACCTGCGCGGCCTGCTCGACGCGTACATGAAGGCAGGCATCAAGGACGTGACGTACCGCGTCTACCCCGGCGCGCGTCACGAGGTGCTCAACGAGACGAACCGGGACGAGGTGATCCGCGAAATGGCGGATTGGCTCGCCCGGAAGCTCGCGCGGTAGTGTTCATCGGATGAGCACCGCGTCGCCTTCGATCACCGTCAGTAATTGACCTGGACTTGCAGGCGGAGGAGGCGCCCGCTCTCCTGGGGGTACGGCGGCTCGGGGTGCGTGCGCTCGGCAATCACGTAGGCCGCCGTGGCCTCGACCGCCGGGATGGGCCTCCATTCGACGCCCATCTCGAGTTCGCGGGTGCTATAATGGGGCGCGTTCGTCTCGAACTTGCGCCCGCCCTCGTAAAGAACCCCTCGAACATAGGGCAGAAAATCGCCGAGCTTCGCCATGGCCATCACGTAGCCGCCGTGGAGAGGCCGCTCGACGACCCGATCGCCGACGAGCTCCGGCCCGCGGCCGATGTTGTATTCGGCCTGGAGGCCAATCGGCTGGGGATACAGGACGAACGAGGCGTGGGCGCGGATGTCCCGGACCTCTTCGGGGGCCGTGACGTCGTCCGAGGTCTTCACGACGAACTTGCCCGCATACCCGCCCGCGCCAATCTCCACGATCTGTTTGCCGATCTGGAAGGGCCACGTGACGCGCCCGACGACGTGGGGCGTGTCGTTTCTTTCCTTCTGGTTGGCGGTCTGGCCATTGTACGCGCCGAGGGCGACCACGCCGTAATCCCCCGAGCCCTTGAGCCCGTCGTCGACGAGGCGCTTGAAGCGCTTGCGGATGGCTTCGGGCGCCCAGTAAAAGAAGACACCGAGATCCCGCTCGTCCTTGACGGCGCTGTTGAGGGCGTCGGAGCGATCGAGCGGCGCGCGGTTCTGGCTCGACTGCATGTTCTCGAAGCCGTACGGCACCTTCGACTGGCCGACGCGGAAACGGAACTCCTTTTTCTTGTCGAGGGAGATGTCCGCATACCAGTCCCGGAGCGTCGGGACGTGGTACTGGTCGCTGACGACGGTCGCGAAATCGGGCTGCAGGTACACGTAGACCTGCTCGTGCACGTCGCCGTAAATCACGACGCGGGCGCGGCGGATGAGGATACCGCCATTCTTGCCGATAGAACGATCCCCCTGGGCGTTGACGAGCCGCTCGTTCGTCACGCCGAGCTGGTTGTAACGAAATTGCGTGTAGCCGCGGATGTTGATCTTCTCGTACCAGGCCGGCTTGGCCTTGCTTTTGGCCTCGCCGGGCGGGGGCAAAGCGGGCTTTTGCGCGGGGGGCGGCGAATCGAGCGCGATCGGGGCCGGCGGCGCGGGAGGATCTCCTTCGGGGATCGTGGCCAGCGCGAGGCGCTCGGTTCGGGGGGCCGCAGGGACGTCCGCCGAGGCGGTCTGCGCGAAAACGAAAAGAGGAAAGCAAGAGACCGCGGCGAGCGCGACGCGCGCGGAGAAACGTGGGAGCGACATGGAAGGATTCCGGGCCCGTCCCGGCCTTTCGTGGCGCCGAACCTAGGCGACTTCCGTGACATTTTCGTTACGGCCCGGCCTCGAAGCCGTTACCGTTTCGTTGCAGGATCATCACAGAACGGAAAACGCGGATCCCAGCTTACCTTCGGCCGTGCAAGGCGCATTCGAGCAGGAACTCGATCGCCTCGACGTGCCGCGCCGCCTCGTTCACGTCGCGGCCCCACGTGTAGAGCCCGTGACCCGCGAGGAGGTAGCCGTGGACGCAGTCGTCGCCGCCGAGCTCGTCGACACGCGCCGCGAGCCGGGGGACGTCCTGATCGTTGGGGAAAATGGGCAGCCGGATCGAGGTCTCGTGCGTGCTCACGCCGACCAGGGCCTTCAGCATCTCGAATCCGGAGAGCACGACGTACCCTTCGGCCACGAGGGCGCGGGACAGGACCGTGGCCGCGACGGAGTGGGTGTGCGCGACGGCGGTCACGCCCGGGCGGCGCCGGTAGATCTGCGCGTGCAGCGGCGTCTCGGCCGAGGGGCGGCCTTCGGAGAGGGGTCGCCCTTCGAGGTCGACGACGAGCAGGTCCTCGGGGCCCAGCGTGCCTTTGTCGAGGCCACTCTTCGTGATGACGAAGCGCCCATCCCCCAGCCGCACCGAAAAATTGCCGCTCGTCGCCAGGGCCCAGCCCCGCGCATGGCAGCGGCTCGCGAGGGCGAGCAACGTGGCCGCGGCGGAGTCGGGTAGCGGATAGTCGAGCACGCACGACCCTAGCCGTCCCGGGCGGCGCGAGCAAGCCCTGCCAGGGCGCACGGGAGGGCCGTCATCGCTTGACAATCCCCTCTGAATTTGCTGGCCTCGCCGTCGCCGCGCGGCGATTGCCATGGATAACGAGGCGTCCCCGTCCGCCTGCTCGCTTCCATGGTCCTCCTCGTGGCCGTCGTCGCCCGCTGAATCACAAGCCTCCCCCGCCCCGGCGTTACCCGAGCCATCGATGTCCGTTTTCAAAAATATTCCGCGACGTCGCGTCATCTGGATCGCCGCGTTGCTCCTTGGCTTTCTCCTCGGGAGCTCACTGGTCGGCGTCCACCTCGATTCGCCAACGATGGACGAGCCGGTCCACCTCGTGCGGGGCCTGTCCTACTTCTGGGTGGGGGATACGCGGCTCGGGTACGCGCACCCGCCGCTCGCCGACGCGCTTTTGGCGCTCCCCGCCGCGCTGGCCGGCAAGACCGCGGATCTGACGTCGTTTCCGGCGTGGGCCACGGCGAACACCGGCGACCTGGCCGAGCAGTATTTCACCGCGCACTGGGCCGAGGCGCGGGCCCAGCTCGTCATGGCGCGGCACGTGAGCGTATTTTTTTCGTTCTTGCTCGCGATTTACGTATTTCGTTTCGCGCGCCGGAATGCGGGTGATCGCGCAGCGCTCGTCTCGCTGGGGCTTTATTGCCTGCACCCGACCCTCCTCGCGCACGGCCGGCTCGTCACCACGGATCTGCCGATCGCGCTGGCCACGACGATTGCCGTGGGCGAGGCGGCCAACCATTTCGAGAGGCCCACCCTTCGCACGGCGATCACCACGACGCTCGCCGTGGCGGCGGCATTTTGCATCAAATACAGCGCCGCCTTCCTGGTCCCGCTCCTCGTATCGCTGGGGCTCTTTTTCGCGTGGCGGGGCGGAGGCTCCGGGGAAACGGCCTCTCGCCGCGCGAGGCTCGGGCGGTTCGCCGTGCATGCAGGCGCCGTGGCGCTCACCACGTTGCTCGCGGTGAACGCGGCTTATGGATTCCAGAGGACGGGCTTTACCGTGGCGAGGATGCTGGAGGAGCCGGAGCCCCAAAGTTACATCTCGCGGCGCTTCGATCAGACGTTGCTCGAGGAGCGATCGCCGCTCGGCAGCCTGCCCCGCACACTTCGGGTACCGCTGCCGTACACGTACGTGTTTGGCCTCTCCATGGTCTCGGTGCAGAGCCGCGACGGGCACGCGACCTATTTCCTCGGAATGCGGGCCGGCGGCGGCTGGGGCGGGTATTTCCCGGTGATGCTGGCGATCAAGAACCCGCTCGCCGTGCTCGTCTTGCTGGGGATCGGGCTCGCCCAGGCGATACGCCGCCGCGCGTGGCCCGGGCGCGTCTTCGGCACGCTCCTCGCCGCAGGTGCCCTCTACCTCGCGATGTCCATCGGGTCGAAAATCAACATCGGCGTCCGTCACGTGCTCCCGGTGATGCCGCTTCTGGTCCTCGGCGCCGGGGTCGTCGCCGCGCGGCTCTGGGAGGAGAAAGGCCATCCGAGGACCCGAACGCTCCTCTCCTTGCTCGGCGCCGGCACGCTCGCCTCGGCGGTGGCCTGGTACCGCCATCCGCTCGGCTATTTCAATGCCGTCTGCCTCGGACCCGTCTTCGGGCCCTTCGTCAGCGTCGTCGGCGAGGATTGGGGGCAAGACATGGCCGACGTCGCCGAGGCCCTGAAGACCCGCGGAATGGCGCCGTTGTATTACCATCGATATGGCTGGATGATGGCGCGCGAGCTCGAGGCCAGCGGCGTCGTGTTTGATCGTTTCCGCTGCGGCAATCGCCCCGCGGGGCCCGGGTACGTGGTGGTCCATTCCGTCACCCGCGCCCGCAGCCCGAACTGTCATCCCGAGCTCCTGGCGAAAGAGCCAGTCGTGACGGTGAACGGCCACGTCTTCGTTTACGCCCTCGAAATGCCCGCGTCCCCCGACGCGCCCCCGGCCCGGCTCCGGCTCGCCCCACCCCCCGCCCCCAGCAGCTCCGCTCACGACGGCGAAGACTGATCAGAAGCCGAGATCGTCCGACATCCGCCGCGCAGGTTTCGCGGCGGCCGGCG
>JANMGF010000340.1:0-3037 GCA_031374535.1 Polyangium sp. (in: bacteria) | reverse complement strand
GGGCACCGACTGCGTCTGGCATCCGCTGCCCACGGTGAGCGCGAGGGGCAGGCCGAGCCCGGTGAGCGCGAGGGCCCCGAGGGTTCGATGGGAAAAACGCCGTGACCGCTTCATTGCGACTCCTTGGGCGGCACCGGTTTGCCGAGCGTCATGTAGACAGCCCCGAACGTGGCCTGATTGCGCATGTCGAGATCCACCACGCCGACGTACGAATCCGTGAAATGGGCGACGTACATCGTCGAATACCAGACGGGCTCGTTGTCCTCGTCGAGCACCAGGTTCCCCGCCGCGTCCCGGGCCCGCTCGGTGTCGAAGGCGAGGGCGTGCGGGCCTCGGCCCGTCCGGATCACGGCGTCCACGCGCCGCGCCTCGGGGTCGTACGAGAAGACGTACCCCGAATCGAAGGTCACCGCGAAGACGCGCCAGGTGGGCTTGCCGTCCTGACCTATCACCTGCCCCATCTCCACGCGCGACGCGCCGAACGCGAGCGGCACCGAGTCGTGGAACGAGACCTCCTCGTACGCGCCGCTCACCTCCGGACCATTCGGCCCAGATCGCTCGGTGAACTTCGTCTCGATCCGCCCGACCACGAGCGCCGCAGGGGCCCGGTTCGCCATGTAGACCCCGAGCGGATGATTCTCCACGCAGGCGCGCAGACAAGCGTTGCGCGTGGTGCCCGTCGTGCACGTGTCCTCGCACGCCCTTCGCGCCGTCCCGTCGATCGCGACCCCACGCGAGTCCGTCGAGCTCGCCGTCACGGCGATACGCACCGCGGCGGCGCGCGTGATGAACGGCCGCGCCGGGCTCGATCCCACGTCGCTCTGGTAGCGCACCACGTCGAACTCCGGCGCCGAGCGGAAGCTCACCCCGAACGCGGGCGTGTAGTCGATCGTGGCCCGATTCTCCTCGACGAAGCGCGGGATCGGCATCGCCGCCACGTCCGTCGGCCCGGGAGGCAGGGACGTGAGGTAGTGCTCGAGGGCCGGCTCGCTCTCCCAGCGGTTCACGATGAGGCTCGCCGTCTGCTCGGTCTGGTGCACGACCACCACCGACTCGCTGCGATCGTCCACCGCGATGCCGAAGGGCTCGACGGGCAACGTGAGGTTGCGCTGGCTCTTCGACGGGTCGCGGCCGATGAGGTGGTCCGTAGAGCATCGCGCTCCGCTCGACGTCGCGCCGCAGTCGAGGCAGATCGCGTCTCCTCCGCAGGGTGACGCGGCGGGGAGCGGGGCGCCGTCGCAGGTGATCTCCCGGTCGTCGGTCACGTCGAAGTACGTCACCGAGGGATCCCCACGCACCGGCACGAAGAGGCGCGCGCCGCGGCCGTCCTTGCAGGGGTCTGGCTTCAGGGCCATCACCGTGTCCGCGGCGAAGGCGCCGATCGTCACGATCTTGCCCGCCGCCTGGTACGGCGCGAGCGTGACGGGCGCGCAGGGCCCCGGGTAGAGCGTGGAGTTGTCGTTTCGCCCGACCCCGATCTGGCTGCACGCGGCCAGGATGGGATCGGGCACGGCGGGATCGTTCGCCGTGGGGTCGATGGTCTTGATCGCGTCGCGGAGTTTGTCCGAGTCTCTACGCAGCGCTCGGAGGTCGAGCGCCATCACCGTGCCGCCGCTGTATTGCAGATCGAAATCGGAGCTCGTGACGTAGAGCGTCGTTCGCCCTGGGGAAACCAGGACGCCCGTCGGGTAGTAGAACTGGTCGAGCGGCGGCGACAAACCTTCGGCGAGCGAGAAGCAACCTGCGAGGCCGACGAGGCCCGAGGCGGCGAGGACGAGCGCGGCGGAGGCGACGCGCGCGCGGCGTGGGACGAGGCCCCGGGCGGCGGTTTTCCGGTGGGAGGGGTCGGGCGACATGGCGCGGCGCAGCCTAGTTTGCCGTACCCTGCAGAGCAAGGCGCCCGACCGCTCCAGCGTGTATGTCCCGCCCCGGACGCGTGGCGCGCCGCTTGCGCCCTTCGCCCCGCATCGCTTACCGTACCGGGCATGTCCGCGCCCCCGACGAACCGTGAGATCGTCCTCTTCGTGTGTGACAGCCTGATGCAAGGCGAAGAGCTGCACGCGCGCCTCGCCGCGGCGCGCCCCCTCGGCCCGGCGAAGACCGCCACGGCCTACGATCTCGTCGACCTCGGCGCGATGGGCGCCCTCGTGCCGGGCGGCATGGTCTCCGTGGCGGGCGAGCTTTATGCGCTCGAGCCGGCCGCGCTCGCCGCGCTCGACGTCTTTCGGGGCCACCCCGTCCTGAACCAGCGCGTCGCCATCCGCCTCGACGACGGACGCGAGGCCCAGGGCTACTCTGTCGCGCCCGAGCAATCCGCGGGTCGACGCCGTGTGCTCTCGGGCGACTGGCGCAAGCGCCGCGGCGCGACGGGCCTCGGCGGAGGTCGGGGCGCGGGGCCGGTCGTGAGGTGGGCCGGCCGTCGCTCCTGACAAACCGTCTAGCCCGGCATTTGCCGCTCGCCTTTTCTCTTCCCGCCTTGCGCGTAATGCTCGAGCAGCGAGTTCACCTCGGATCCGAACAGGATCACGATCCCCGCCACGTAAAGCCAGAGGAGGAGCACGATGGCCGCGCCGAGGCTCCCGTACGTCGCCTCGTACGACCCGAAGTTTTCCACGTAAAACCGGAACCCCAGCGCGGCCAGGACGAGCACGCCAACGCCGAGCACGGCGCCGGGTGAAATGAACCGGAACCTCTGCTCCACGTTGGGCCCGAAGGAATAGACCACCGCGAACGCCGTCAGCAAAAAGCAAAAAATCACGATCCATCGGAACGCCGCGAAGAGCTTCAGCAGCGCCCCGCTCCAGCCGATGATCTCGGCCACCTCGCGCTGCAGGATCCCCCCGAACACCACGAGCCCGAACGCGGTCACGACGAGCACGCCGAAAAGAAGGACGAGCAGGAGCGCCATGCCCCGCGTCTTCCAGAAAGGCCGCGTCTCACGCACGTCGTACGTCACGTTCAGCTGTTGAATGACCGCGTTGAGCCCGTTCGACGCGGCCCAGAGCGCTCCCAGGAAGCCGACCGAGAGCAGCCCGCC
>JANMGF010000329.1:0-5954 GCA_031374535.1 Polyangium sp. (in: bacteria) | reverse complement strand
GCATCGGCACGCAAAACCTCACCGCGGACGGCAAGAAGGCGATCGAGGAGCTCTTCCAGCGATCGTTCGGCGACCCTTCCTGAACGAGGGTTCGCGGTAGGCAAAACCCCCGGCGTGGTTCGACCATGCTGGGGGTTTCGTTTATTTTTTGGCGCCCTCGCTCGTGATACAAAGACCCCCGTGTCGTCGTCGGAAGACCATTCGACCTCCCATATCGTCCAGTCGCTCTTCACGAACCTCGCGATCGCCGCGGGCAAGGGCGTCGTCGCGTTCATGACGGGTTCGGGCGCGCTCCTCGCGGAGACGCTCCACTCGGCGGCGGATTGCGGCAATCAGCTCCTGCTCCTGCTCGGCGTGAATCGGGCGCGAAAGAAGCCGGACGCGTCGCACCCGCTCGGGTACGGGCGCTCGCTGTACTTCTGGTCGTTCCTCGTCGCGTTGCTCCTCTTCTCGGGGGGCGGCGTCTTCTCGATCTACGAGGGGATCCACAAGCTCGGTCATCCCGAGCCCGTCGAGAAGGTCCACCTCGGCCTCGGGATCCTCGGGTTTTCCCTGCTGCTCGAGGGTGCGGCGACGCTCTCGAACGTGCGGGAGATGAACAAGCGCCGCGGTTCGAAGCCGTTTTTCCAGTACCTCAAGGACACGAAGGACAGTGACCTCGTCGTGGTCTTCGGCGAGAACGCCGCGGCCTCGCTCGGCCTCGTGCTCGCCTCGCTCGCGCTCACGGCGGCCTACGTGACGGGTGATCCCAAGTGGGACGCGATCGGCAGCGTCGCGATCGGGATCGTGCTCGTCGCCGTGGCCGTCTTCCTGGCGATCGAGATCATGTCGTTGCTCATCGGCGAGTCGGCCGATCCGGACGTCGAGGTCGCCGTGCGCGGGATGGTCCAGGCGCATCCGAAGATCGACCGGGTGCTCCACGTGATCACGGTGCAGCAAGGGCCCGGCGAGGTGCTCGTGGCCATGAAGGTGAGCTTTTACGACGGCGTCAGCACGAGCGAGGTGTGCGCCGCGATCAACGAGTTCGAGGCGTCGCTCCGCGCGAAGAGGCCCGACGTGCGGTGGTGCTTCGTCGAGCCGGACGTTCCGCGGATGGCCGAGGCGGGCTGACTCAGGCGTACTTTTCGATGACCTTCGACAGGCGCGGGATGGCGTCTTCGACGTGCCGTTTCGCGGTGCCGCGGAGCGACTCGTAGGTCGAACGAACGATCGCGTTTTTCGCTTTTTTCGCTTTGGCATCCGTGACGGAGAGCAAGGCGTCCGCGACGCGCCCGCGGTTGTCCTGGAAGAACTTCACGGGATTGCCTGCGGAAACGCCCTCGGCCCAGACGGGATCCACCTGCGTGGCCATCTCGGGCAGGAGCGACTCGATCACGTGCGGAATGAAGCCGGGCTTGATCCCCTTGATCACCTTGTAACCGGCCTTCAGCGGCAACGCGGCGAGCCCCTTCGACGCGACCTCCTCGTCGATCAGCGTGGCGCAGTCGGATACGATCCGGGCTTTCTTGTCCTTGTCCGCGAGCGATTCGGAGAGTCCCATTCTTTTTCCTCCAAGCGCGGCCTTCCTAGCACACGAGCTCGGGCGCGCGCGAGTTTCACGCCCCCGCTCGAAACGCGCCTTCCGCCCGGAGCAAGCGCGGAGCTTTCGCAACGTTCTCCGGCCTCGTAGCGTCGAATGTACATGCCAGGTCGTTCCGAATGGGTAATATTCGACACCAACTGAGCATACTGCTTGGATTCGGGGGGATCCAATGAACGCGAGTTGCGGTGCTTGTGGGTCGGTCCGGGCGCCCGAGGGCCCGGATTCGGAGGGGGTGATCTGTCCTCGCTGCGTGACGGAGATGTTCGCCGCGCGTTTCAGGGAACAGAGGAGCCTTTTGGCGAAGGAGCCGCGGTGCAACTGGGCGCCGGAAGGGGGGCGTGAGGGGCCGAGGAGCTTGCGGGAGCGGCTCGAGGACCTGCGGGAGCTTGCGGATCGTTCGAGGTCGTCGGCGCTGCCGCCGCCGCCGTCCGCGATGGGGATGGGGGAGATGTCGCTGAGCATTCGCGCGGCGATCCGGGGCGTGGATCTGTTCCCGGCCGGAGCGCCGGCCGCGGCGCCGGTCGTGAAGGTCGCTGCCGAGGCCACGCGAGCGCCTCCGTCGTCGCGGCCTCGACCGTTCACGTTCGACCGGGTTCTTCTGGCCGTGGCGGTCGGCGGTTCGCTGGTGATGGGGTACAAGGTCGGTGAGGAGAGGGCTGCGCGCGGGGGGCGCGATTCGCAGGCGACATCGGAGCTTACGGGCAAGGGGATCGAGGGGGCGGCTCGGCGCGCGAGCGGAATCGCGGCGAGTTACTGCATGGAAGCATTGGCGCCGCGCGCGGACGAACCCGCGCGTCTGCCCGTGGTGACGGTCCCGGCGCCCATGCGCCCGGCATTGCCTGCGTCGCAATGGAAGAGCCACGTGTCCACGACGCAACGGAGCGCGACGCCGCCTGCCCTGCCGGAGCCTGCGTCCGCGCCGGAGATGGCCACGCCCGCAGCGGAAATCGAGGCGGAGAAGGTTCCTTCGGGGCACCCGAGTTCACTCGTGGAGGCCATGGCAGAGGCGGTGAAAGCAAAACCTTGAGCGCGTCCGTTCTTTTCGCCGAGCACGCGAGCGAAAAAGACGCGAGCGGCATCTTCTGATACGTACTTCCGTTGTCGGCTTCTTCTTACCTTCGGGAAAACCAACATGCGCTTTCTTACGCCTCGCAATCGCCGCCGTCCATCCTTGGCACGTCACGAGCAGAGGCCCGTTCCGGTCGATCCTTTCGCGGCCACGACGAACGAGTATCTGGAGAGCGTGGCCCTGCTCGAGTTCGTGCTGAGCGAATTCGAGGAGGAGGATCTCGCCGGGGCTGGGCTTTCTTCGGTTTCACCGGCAATCGCGCGGGCGCGTGTGGCGCGGGCGCGGCGGCTGGGCAGGCCGCGTGGGGGGCTTCGGAGGCGAATGGCAGGGCCCTGAGGTTCTTTCAGTAGGTCGACCATGGTGTCGGCATGAAGAGCAGCACGAAGACCACGAGCGAGAGGACCGCGACGCCGCGGCGCACGGGCGAAAGCTCGCCGGGCTCGGTCGGCGGATGATCCTTGCCGCCGAGCCGGCCGAGCAGGTGTACCAGGACGAACCACACGAGCCACGAGATCGAATTGCCGACCGCATTGCCGACGCCCTCGCCGGCCCGGAGCGCAGGGGGCAGGAAACGGGCGAGGTTCAGGAGGAACATGCCCAGCATCGAACCGTGGACGATCCGGGCATAACGGTTCTGTTTGTCGCCGAAGAGGGCATACGCGATGTGCCCGCCGTCGAGCTGGCCGACGGGGACGAGGTTCAGCATGGTGACGAAAAGCCCGACCCAGCCGGCGAACGCGGGGCCATTGAGGAAAACGTCGTGCCCGTCGGGGATCGGGCCGAGGGCTGCGCGCTTCAGGGCCATGTAAAGCAGGCATTGCCCCTCCTGGATGCCGTCCTCGGGGACGGGCAGGACGGGCGAGCTCCGGAGGCCGTAAAGGATCACGGGAATGGCGACGAGGAGCCCGGCGAGAGGGCCGGCGGCGCCGATGTCGAGCAAGGCATTGCGGCTCTTGATGCGGCCACTCATGCCGATGACCGCGCCCATGGTGCCGAAGGGGCTGAGCAGGGGCAAGGGAATGAAAAAGGGGAGCGAGGCGGGGACCTTGTGGAGACGCGCGGCGAAGTAATGGCCGAGCTCGTGCGTCAGGAGGATGCCGAGGAGCGGGACAGAGTAGGTCCACGCGCCAAGGACGCCGCGGATCTGCTCGGCGAGAGGCGCATCCGCGGGGACGAGGCCGTTCGAGAAGGCGAAGGTGACGAGCGTCGAAACGATCGTCAGGACGAAGAGGAGCAGGTTCTTCTGCCAGCGCAAAGGGCCTGCCGCGGGCGCGGGGGCTTCGGCATAGGGATCGGGCAGAGGCGCATCGGCGGCCTTTTCCGGGGCCGCAGGGTGCACGTCGGTCGTCTCGGCTTGGTCCCTTTGCATCGCGCGTAGCGTGGCCGGTAGGCGGCCTCCGCTCAAGCGAGGATCGACAAAGCCGAGCGCCAGTCTTCGGGCGTGTTGAGGTTTCGCAACGCGAGGATCTCGTCGCCCGAAAGGGTGAGGCCAGGGGCCTTGCGGAGGTCGTCCTCGGCGACGACGAGGGTACGCACGCGCTCGAAGAGAAAAAACGGGCGGAGGCGGTCCTCGGAAAGGAGAAGGTCGATCTCGGGCTTCACGGAAATGCCGTACAAGGCCGCGAGCGGGTGGTAATGCCCGCCGGCCCGCGGGACGACGATGTCGTGGCTCGCGCCGCGGAGCTCCCAGAGAAAACGCACGAGCGCGGGGTCGACGAAAGGCGCGTCGGTGGAGGAGACGAACGCGGCGTCGGCGGCGCCAGAGAGCGCTGCGAGGCCCACCGCGATGCCCTGAAGGGGTCCTCGGCCCTCGACGGGGTCTTCGGTGATGGCGACGTCGGGCGGGAGGGGCGGTAAATCTTGCCCAGGGGCGCGCACAACGACGAGGGGCGAGGCGACAGCGGCGAGGCGGCGGACGACGCGCTGGAGGAGGACCTCGTCGCCGAAGGGGAGCCACGCTTTGGGGCGGCCCATGCGGCTGCTACGGCCGCCCGCGAGGATGACGGCGCCGAGGCCGGGGAGGAGGCCGGTGCTCAAGCGAGGAGCCCTCGATCACGAAGGGCCGCGCGGGTAGGGATACGGGCGAGCTCGGCGAGGAAGGCGCGAACGGCGGGGCGCGCGTTGTAGGTGTCCGTTTCCAGGTCGTAGAGGTGCACGCCGGCGATGTCGCATTCGCCGCGCGGGCGGCAGCGAGGCCGGCTTCGCTGCCCACGGCGATGAGCTTGCTCGTGGTGCCACGCGTGGCGAGGCGGCCGAGCAGGACGTCGAGGCCCACGCCGACACGCTCGTCGATGAGGAAGAAGTCGTCGGCCTGCGAGAAGGTGGTGACCGAGTCGGAGCCCTTGCGCTTGCTTCACGGCGTGCCCACGGCGAGGGGGATCAGTCGTACAGGAGGACCTCGACCTCCTCGCCCTCGCCATGGCCCTCGCTGCCGGCGGGGACGAGCACGACGCCGTCCGCGCGTGTGGTCGAGGAGAGGATGGAGGCGCCGCTCGTCATGATCGGCGTCACGCATGCGCCGTCGTACTTCACGCGGACATAATCGACGCGGCCGCGCTCGGAGACGATCTTGGCGATGAGGCGGCCACGGGCGCGCGGATGGGGCCACGCGCGAGGGAGGCCGCCGAGCGTGCGGATCGTTGGACCTGCAAAAAACTCGTACGCACACAAACAAGAGACAGGGTTGCCCGGCAGGAGGAAGACGGGGCGGGGGCGGGCGGCACCGGGGATGAAGCCGAAGCCTGCCGGGCTCGACGGGCGCATCGCCACGCCGTGCACCGTGACCTCGCCAATCTCGGCGAGCGCGAGGGGCGCGTGATCTTCCGGGCCCACGGAGGAGCCGCCGGAAACGAGCACGACGTCCTCGTCCCCTCCGCCGATCGCTTCGCGCACGAGCTCGTACCGATCGGCCGCGCGTACGGTGGGGGAGAGCGCACCGCCGTCACGCGCCACGAGCGCCGCGAGCACCACGCTGTTCGAGTCCACGATGCACGATCCTTCGGGTTTGCTGCCTGGCGCGAGCAGCTCGTCGCCCGTGATCACGACCCGCACGCGGGGCCTCCGCACGACGGGCACGAGGCCCGCACCGACACTCGCGAGCAAACCGACGTCCTGGGGCCTGAGCTTGCGGCCACGCGGAAAATTCAAGGTTTTTCCCTCTCACGCGCTTGTCCCGCCGATGGCCGCGCCGGGCGTAATTCACCCCGCGTCATTTCCTGGCTTCGTATCGCTGCGCGATGGGTTCAGCTCGGTAGTGTTTCCGGGATATCAGTCGGCTCCATAAATTCCGCCCTGCCATGAAGT
>JANMGF010000325.1:0-1475 GCA_031374535.1 Polyangium sp. (in: bacteria) | reverse complement strand
CGTCGTCATCAACAAGATCGACCGCCAGGACGCGCGGCCGCACGAGGTCCTCTCCGAGGTCTTCGATCTTTTCTGTGATCTCGGCGCGAGCGACAACCAGACGGACTTCCCGTCGGTCTACGCGATCGGCAAGCTGGGTCTGGCCAAGCGCGAGCTCGAGGACGAGGCCAAGGATCTGGTCCCCCTCTTCGATACCATCCTCTCGCGTGTCCCCGCGCCCGAGGGCGATCCCGAGGAGCCGCTGCAGGTCATCGTCTGCAACACGACGCACGACGACTACGTGGGAAGGCTCGCGGTCGGTCGTATCGTGCGCGGCAGCATCCGGCAGGCGGGTGATGTCGTGGTCGTCGGCGAGGGCGGCAAGCTCTCGAAGGGCGCGGTCAAGGCGCTCTTCACCTTCGAGGGCCTGAAGCGCGTGAACGCGTCCGAGGCGCGGGCGGGCGAGGTCGTGGCCATCGCGGGGCTCGAGGTGAACATCGGCGACACGATCTGCGACCCGCAGCGCCCCGAGGCGCTCGAGCGTATCGTCGTCGAGGAGCCGACGATCAAGATGCGGATCGGCGTGAACACCTCGCCCTTCGCGGGCAAGACGAAGTCGTCGAAGTTCCTGACGAGCCGCCAGCTCAAGGATCGGCTGGAGCGCGAGGCGCGCAAGAACCTGGCGATCCGCGTGGAGTCGACCGACTCGCCCGACACCTTCCTGGTGCTCGGCCGCGGCGAGCTTCAGCTCGCGATCCTCGTCGAGACGATGCGGCGCGAGGGCTACGAGATGCAGCTCTCGAACCCCGAGGTCGTGACGCGCGAGATCGACGGCAACGTGATGGAGCCGATCGAGCTCGTGGTGATCGACGTGCCGGACACGTACGTCGGCATCGTGACGGAGCGGCTCTCGATCCGGCGCGGGCGCATGGTGAAGATGTCGAACCCCGGGTTTGGCCGGGCGCGCCTCGAGTTCCAGGTCCCGTCGCGTGGGCTCATCGGCTTCCGCGGCGAGTTCCTCACGTCGACGCGCGGCACGGGCCTGCTCAACACCATGTTCGACGGCTGGACGCCGTGGGGCGGGCCCATGATGCGAAGGCCTACGGGCGCGATCGTCTCCGATCGCATGGGCGCCGCGACGCCGTACGCGCTCCACCACCTCCAGCCGCGCGGCACGTTTTTCCTCGTGCCCGGCATCGAGGTGTACGAGGGCATGATCGTCGGCGAGCACAACCGTCCGAACGACACCGACTGCAACGTGGTCAGGGAGAAGAAGCTCTCCAACATCCGCAACCACGGCAAGGATGAGAACGTCCTGCTCGCGAGCCCGAGGCTGCTCACGATCGAGACCGCGATGGAGTGGATCGACGCCGACGAGCTCGTCGAGGTCACGCCGGACGCGGTGCGCGTGCGCAAGAAGGAGCTCGCGGTGAACCGTCGTGAGCGACGCGAGGACGCGATCGAGCAGGCGCAGGCCGTCGAGTAAAACGAGTAAA
>JANMGF010000323.1:0-5674 GCA_031374535.1 Polyangium sp. (in: bacteria) | reverse complement strand
GGCGAAGGTGGAGGCCGCGAGCTCGAGTATGGAGCTCGAGACGGCCGCCACGGTGCATGGCGTGCGGCGGCGGAGAAATACTTTGGTTTCGGAAGGTTCGGCGCTGGCCGGGCTCGACACGACGGCGCCGTCGCCGACGTTGATCGACGAGGCGCCCGCGCCCGCACGAGCGATCACGGAGCGCGAGACGCCGCGCTCGCGCGAGCCGGAAGCGAAGAGCTCCGCGCCGGCGGGTGCCGCACGTACGGCGCCGCCGCGCTCGAAGAGCAACGAGGGAGGCAAGGTCGTCTCGCTCTTTCGGCGCCCGAAGTTCGTCGCGGGGGTCCTCGGCGCGATGGCCGCGGCGGCCGCCGTCGGGTTCTACTTGAAGGGCTCGAACAAGGGGCCGGAGGAACCGAAGCTCGAGGCTGCGTGGTCGGGGAAGATCGATTCGGTCTCGCGGGCGTCGTCGGACAAGGCGGGCGGGCTCGAAGCGTGTGACGCGAGCGGCGCGTGCAAGCCGGTGCAGCCGGGCTGGGCCTTCAAGAACGACACGACGCTGCGCACGGACGCGCGCACGCGGGCGTATGTTTCGCTCGCGGACGGCTCGCAGCTCGCGATCGATCGAGGTTCGTCGATCTCGCTGGAGGGCGGCAAGGTGCGCGCGGCGAAGCTCGTCGAGGGGACGATCGTCGCGGACGTGGCGAGCATGAAGGGCGCGCCGCCCGCGCGGATCGGGGTCGGTGACGGCGAGGTCGAGGTGCTCGGGACGAAGCTCGTGATGACGGCCGGCAAGGGCCGCGCGAGCGTCGAGGTGGCGCGCGGCGTGGTGCGCGTGCGGTCGTCGTCGGGCAAGGCGGTGGACGTACGCGCGGGCGAGGAGGCGACGATCGAGCGGGGTCGCGAGCCCCTCGTCGCGAGCTCGTCGAGCGTGGCGGATTCGCTGGAGTGGAGTGATCGATCGCCGGAGGAGCTCGACGCGCCGGTGCTCCGCGGGCTCGGTGAGCTGCGGGCGCGCAAGCCCGGACAGACCAAGGAGAAGGACCGCGCGGTCCGGCTCGCGAAGCACTCGGTGAAGGTGCGCGTCGTCGATGTCGTCGCGCGGACCGAGGTCGACGAGACGTTCACGAACGACACGGATGAGGAGCTCGAAGGCATCTTCCGCTTCCCGCTGCCGCCGGGCGCGCAGATCGAGCGGCTCGCGCTCGAGGTGGACGGCAAGATGATGGAGGGCGCGTTCGTCGATCGGGACAAGGGCGCGGCGATCTGGCGCGGCGTCATCCAGAACGCGGCGCCGAAGACGCCGAAGCCGCGCGAGGAGATCATCTGGGTGCCGGGGCCGTGGCGCGATCCGGCGCTGCTCGAGTGGCAACGCGGCGGACGGTTCGAGCTCAAAATATTCCCGATCCCGAAGCGTGGGTCGCGGCGCGTCGTGCTCACGTACACGCAGACCGTGGACCAGGCGGCAGGCGTCCGTCGCTTCACGTACCCGCTCGCGCACGACCCGAGCGGGACGACGAAGATCGATTCGTTCGATCTCGACCTGCAGGTGCTCGGTCACGACAAGGAGTTCGGCGTGCAGACGCGCGGCTACGAGCTTCAATCCGCAGGCAGCGATGCATCAGCGGAGCGGCGCACGTTGAGCGCCCAGGGGTTCGTCCCCGCGGGCGACCTGACCGTGGAGTATGCATTGTCCGATCGCGACCGCGAGGCGACGGCGTGGGCCTACCGCATGGAGCCGACGAGCGCGCTTCCGCCGGAGGAGCCGAAGGACGGGCCGGCGCAGGCGAAAGCGAAGACGAACGAGGAGAAGGATGCGGCTGCGGCGGCGCGGGCCATCGCGTTCGACTCGTCGCCGTACGTGGCCATCGCGATCCGGCCGAAGTTGCCGCGATGGCAGGAGGCAAAGGAGCGCGTGCACGCGATCGTCGTGGACGCGAGCCGGTCGATGGTGGGCGAACGTTTCTCGCGGGCGACGCGGCTCGCCTCGACGATGGTCCGCGAGATGGATCGGCGCGACTCGTTCGTGCTCCTCGCCTGCGACACGGTTTGCCGACCCATGACGCAGGACGGACGCAGCGGTTTGCCCACGCCGAGCGCGCCGGGAGCATCGGCGGCGGGTGACGTCGAGCGTTTCCTCGGCAGCGTCGAGCCCGATGGCGGCAGCGACATGGCCGCGGCCGTGAGTGCAGCGCGCAGCTCCGTGGGCGGGCTCGGCGGCAAGGAGCTTCGGATTCTTTACCTCGGCGACGGCACGCCGACCGTGGGCCCGACGCGGCCTTCGCACATCGAGGCGGCGGTGCGTGGTTCGCTGCCGGGCGGTGACGGATCGATCGTGGCCGTGGCGATGGGCGCCGATGCAGATCTCACTTCGCTTGCGGCGCTCGCGCGCGGCGGCGGCGGCGTCGTCGTCCCGTACGTACCCGGGCAAAAGGTCTCGTCGGCGGCACTCGAGGTGCTCTCGGCAGCGTACGGCGTGACGCTGCGTGATCCGGAGATCGAGCTTCCGCCGGGGCTCACGCAGGTGACGCCGTCGCGGCTCGATCCGATCCGCGCGGGCGGCGAGACGTTCGTCGTGGCGCGCATGTCGGGCGGCGACGCGCTCGACGGAGCGATCCGGCTGCGCGGTCGCGTCGCGAGCGAGCGGTTCGAGCAGACGTACCCGATCAAGATCCTGGCGACGTCGAGCGCGGGCAACGCGTTCGTACCGCGCCTCTACGCCGCGGCGAAGATCGCGGAGCTGGAGAACACGGGCGGCCAGGCGAGCAAGCTCGCGGCGATCGAGATGTCGAAGCGCTTCGCGGTCGCGAGCCGCTTCACCTCGCTGCTCGTGCTCGAGAGCGAGGCGATGATGAACGCGTTTGGCCTCGAGCGAACGCGCGTCGCGCCGACGTTCACGGGCGAGGAGCTCGCGAAGAGCTCGACCGCGGACGCCGAGGGCGAGGAGGAGAGGAGCGAAGACGAGGCGAAGGAAGAGGCGGCCGCGTCAGGGTCGCTCGACACGCGTGGGCCGGCGAAGTCGAAAGCGGCCGCAGAGGCGGCGCCGGCCAATCCGTACGGTGGTGGAGATTTCGGCGCCTTCCCGGGCGGCGCGGCCCAGCCGAGCATGCCCGCGCCGGCTCCGACCACCACGGCATCGCCGAAGCCCGCGGCCAAGCGAGCCTTCGACGACGACATCGGCAGCAGCGGGCGTGGTTGGCAGGATCGGCCGCGGAACCGCCGCCTGGTCCCAATGCGCAAGGTCTTCGATCGCAAAGCATCGTTCGAGACGACGAACACGCTGGCCTCGCAGAACGCATCGAAGCTCCTCGTCGCGGAGAGCGCGCTCGCGAGCACGCCCGACAGCCGCGACAAGACGGTGGATCTCTTCGCGCTCTACTCGACGGCGGGGCGGCTCGGCGAGGCACAGGAGCTCACGGCGCGCTGGAGCGGGCGTGACGCGCTCGACCCGGATGCGCTCATGGCGCGCGCGGATCTCGCGGCGCGGCAAGGCGATCGCGAGCGGGCGATCCGGATCCTCGGCGGCCTCGCGGACGTTCGTCCCGGCGATCGCGCCACGCAGACGCGCCTCGCGGAGCTGCACGAGGCCTCGGGCAACCGCGCCCTCGCCTGCGAGCATCGCATCGCGCTCGCAGACATGGCGCCGGGCGAAGCAAAACTCGTCGCCGACGCAATCCGCTGCGCGAACACGCTCGGCATGAGCGAGCTCGCGAGCCTCTTGAAGCTCGACGCGAGCGCGTCGGTCCGCGCCTCGATCGACCAGCTCCTCGCGAAACCCGAGGTCCCGGCGGCGTCCGCGCTCCGCGGCGACATCCAGGTCACGGCCGATTGGACGGGCGGCGTGGACCTCGACATCGGGCTCATCGACGCGCAGGGCCGCCGCACGTCGTGGCTCGGATCGTCGGGCAAGGCGCTCGTCAGCGCGCGTGACGTGACGAGCACGCGGGTCGAGACGCTTGGCCTCGTGAACGTGCCCTCGGGCAGCTACGTGGTCGAGATCGCCCGAGCGGCGGGCGCCGATCAGAACATCCCCGTGCGTGGCGAGCTGACCCTCAAGCTCGTGGGCGAGACGCGGAGGGTGCCCTTCGTGCTCTCGGGTCCACGCGCGGAAGTCGGGACGATGCGGGTGTTCTTCACCTCCCGCCTGGTCCCGGTCACGGATAGGCCCTTCAATCCATGGGGCGGCCCGTGAGCCTCGAGCCCCCCGGGCGTGCATCGCTCGGGGGGCTTCCCATGGACTTCGCGCCGGAAGTGGGGCATTCCCTCCCCACCATGAGCGCTGCGCACGACGCCCACGGAGATCACGCCGCGGGCCCCCACGACGCCTCCCACGATCACGATCACTTCGACAACGATCCGGTGCAGGAGCTGCCGGCCGACGAGCCGCGCACGCCGGTCTGGATCCCCGTCCTCGGGCTCGCGCTCTTCTTCGTCGCGGGCACCGCATGGCTCTTGATGGGCAGCGGGGACGAGTCCGCCGAACCGAAGGCCGACACCGCGCCCGCGATGGTGGCGCCCCCGGCCGCAGCGCCCCCGCCGCAGCCGCCGGCACAGGTGCAGCCCGCGCGTGTCCCGCCGGCGCAACCGCAGGCGCGTCCGACGCCCGCGCCGCTCGGCTCGGGGGGTCTTCGTCAACTCACGCCCGACCAGGCGAAGGAGATCCAGAAGCAGATCGAGGCGCTTCGTGCGCGGCAGGGCGGCGCGCCTCCGCCTCCGGCGCCGGTGGCGCAATGAGCGAGGGGTCGAGCGCACTCGCCGCGTCCGTGCGGCGTGTCGTGGTGCTCGGCGCGGGCACGATGGGCCAGGGCATCGCGCAGGTGATGGCGCAGGCCGGCTACGTCACGCACCTCTACGATGTGGATGCCGCGCGCATCGGGCGCGCGATCGAGTCGATCAAGCAGCAGACGGATCGGCTCGTGCAGAAGGGCAAGATGCTGAACGAGGCGCGCAGCGAGCTCATCGGCGCGCTCGTCGTGACGCCCGATCTCGCTCAGGCGTGCACCGACGTGGACCTCGTGATCGAGTCGGCGCCCGAGCAGATGGAGCTCAAGGTGGGCCTCCTGCGCGAGGTGAAAGCGCTCGCGCCCGAACGCGCGATCCTCGGGACGAACACCTCGAGCCTCTCGGTCACGGAGATCGGTACCCGCATCGGCGCGGCGGCGCGCACGATCGGCCTTCACTTCTTCAACCCGCCGCCCGTGATGGAGCTGCTCGAGATCGTGCGGGGGCTCGGCACGGACGAGTCGATCGTGGCGACGAGCGTCGCGATCGCCAAGCGCGTGGGCAAGACGCCGATCGTCGTGAACGACATGCCCGGCTTCGCGACGAGCCGCCTCGGCGTGATCCTCGGCTGCGAGGCGATCCGCATGCTCGAGCAGGGCGTGGCGTCCGCCGAGGACATCGATCTCGCGATGGAGCTCGGCTACCGGCACCCGATGGGCCCACTCAAGCTCACCGATCTGGTGGGCCTCGATGTGCGCCTGATGATCCTCGATCACCTTCACAAGGAGCTCGGCGAGCAGTTCCGGCCACCCTCGCTCCTGCGCCAGATGGTCCGCGCGGGGCGGCTCGGCAGGAAGAGCGGGCGTGGGTTCTACGAGTATCCGCCCGAGAAGAAGTGACGCGGCGGAGCGTCTCGCGCGAGGCGAGGCGGCGCAGCTGAGGTCCACGCGCCACGGGAATGGCGCTGTGGTGG
>JANMGF010000276.1:0-3930 GCA_031374535.1 Polyangium sp. (in: bacteria) | reverse complement strand
TCGCAAAGGCGGAGGCGGAGGGGGAGGCGGCGACGCAGGGCTGACGCTTCAGGGGGGGAACGCGCTCTTTTTTCTCGCCCTCCCGTGAACCCTTTCCCCCCCAGCATGCGCATACCCCAGGCATGAGCATGCCGCTCCCGTGCCCCCCGCCCCCCACCGTTCGCCCGGACGAACTCCTCCCGCAGCTCCTCGCCCTCCGCCCGGACATCCTGCGCTGGCTCCGGCGCTGGACCCATGTCGACGCCGACCGCGAGGACATCTGCCAGGAGGTCCTCCGCGTCTGCACGCGCCGCCTCCCCACCTTCGACCCCGCGCGCGCCGAGCTTCGCACCTGGGTTTATCTCCACGCCGCCCGCGTCGCCGTGCGCCTCGTTCGCCGCCTCCGACTCCAATCCGGCGCGTTTTCCCCCGACGAAGGAGCCTCGGACCTGATCCCCTCGTCGGACCCCTCGCCGGAATCGGCCGTGATCAGCACGGACAACTATCAGCGCCTGCTCGCCCTGCTGGACGGGATGGACGAGGGAAAACTCGCCGTCCTGCTCTTGCACGACGAAGAGGATCTCACGCACAAGGAGATCGCCGCGGAGCTCGGGATCCCGGTCGGCACCTCCAAATCCCGCCTGCACCTCGCACGCAAAGAAGCGCGAAGCAGGCTCTACGACCGCAGGCACGAGTTCCGCCGCGCCGTCCCCCTCTTCTTTGTGGCAGATTCGTTCGCCCGCGAATCCACTTCGGCCGCGGGGAGCTCGAGCGCCTGGCACACGATCGGGTCGGGGGTTGCCGGCGTCCTCCTCGGGGCCGCGGCGGTCGCTGGTGTCTTGCTGTCCCTCCCGCCTCGAACGCTCCTGCACGCGTCGAAGAGCACGCACCCCATCGAGCTCCAGATCACGACCTGCGAGCCGGCTCCGGCGCCAATTCCTGCGCCTACCACGGCGCTCGCGCCCTCGAACACGCCGGCCCCGAAGCCTCCACCCCGCATTTCGCCGAACCTCGCGAAGCAGTTCGACACGGTTCCGGATGCCCGGACCCCGTAGGCGCGGTGCGCCTCTTCTCGCGAATCCCTTCTCGTCCCCCGGCGGATCGATTATCCCTTTGGTCTCATGGTGCGAGCCCGGATCATCCCCGCCACGCTTCTCGCCCTCCTCCTCGCCTCGCCTGCGCGCGCGGAGGACCCGACGCCGCCGGCCCCGTCACCCTTCGATCCGTTCATGGTGCTCGTCCGAACCGGGGACACGGCGCGGAAGCAAGGCCGGCTGGATGATGCATTCATCGCGTACGGCAGCGCTCTGCAATTGAGGGAGGACCCCACGGTCCGCGGACGGGTCGGTCTTCTGGCCGCGTCGTCGGATCCCGTGGTTGCGGCGAATTCGTTGCTACGCGCGCTCGAAGGGAACGGCGGTGCGGACGAGGCCGAAAAGAATGCTTTTGCGAAGGCGTTTCTCGGCGTACGGGCGAAGGTCTGTCAGCTCCTTGTGCGGGGGAACGTCTACGATGCGCAGGTCCGGATCGATGACTCGATCTCGGGGGAGAACCTCGGACCGGCGTATAAGGTCTTCCTCGCGCCGGGGAAGCACACTGCACGCGGGAAATCGCCGACGGCCGGCGAGGCAACGGAGGTGTTCGAATGTCCCAAGGGGGAGACGACGGAGGTCTCCCTGAAGTGGACGCTCCCCGAGCTGCCGCCCGTTGAGCCGAAGGCGGACGCTGCGCCCGCGGTGGTCGTGGAGTCACCGGACAAACGACGGCTCGGAGCAAAACACGCGTTCGAGACGGAGCCCGAGGAGGACGAGTTACCGGAGCGCGAGCCTATCGTCGGTGGGGTCTTGACGGAGCAAAAAAAGAAGCGGTCGCGCGGTTCGATCGGTGTCGGACCGACGGTCGTGTTTGGCGTGGCAACATGGCAACCTGCGTTGGGCGTGGTGCTCTCGGGGAGATGGAGGCCCGTGGAGCACGTCTCACTGGATCTCGATGGCCGGTCGGCGTGGGTGGCCTCGGGTATTGGAGGCGAGGGAATTTCCGCGATGACGGCGAGTGGGCTCCTCAGCGCATGTGGTCACTGGCGCTGGTTGTTCGGGTGCGTGACCGGGCACCTTGGGATTATCAAAGTGGATTTTCTCGAAGGCACGTTCATGCCAAAGTCGAACCTGTTCTTCAGGCCGGGTTTGGGCGGACGAGCAGGAGTGCGAGCGCCGCTTTGGAGATCGCTCGGCGTGCAATTTTCGGTCGAAGCCCTGGCCCTCAGTGGCGGTGTGCGTGTTGCCGTTGCCTCTTCGACCGTGTCGGAAGTCCCCGCGTTCATGGGCAGCACGAGCGCGATGGGGGTCTGGGAGTTCTAGCCCGCCGAACCAGGACAAACGTGGTCTTGACGTTCGCGGACGAACTTGGTAGCGTCAACTCTATGTGGACTCGCATGGTGTTCGGCGCGTTTATCTTGACTTTCGCCGCGACGTTGGTCGCCTCGTGCGGTGTTACCGAAAACGCCATCGGCATCTGCGATCCCGAAGCCCTCTTCCCCCACGGGGCCTGCCTCGACGCCGGCACGGACGGTGACGCCGACCCCGACGCCCAAGGCACCTGCCCCGGCGTCTGCGTGCGCGGGCCGAGCGACGACTGGGGCGCATTGTGGAGGCCTGGCACGTGCCTCGCGAGCATCGGCGATCCCATCGGCGAGGCGCACCCGAACGCGGACACCGCGGTCACTTTCTGCTGCATCCCGCCGTTTGCGGGATAGGGTAAGTCACTCTCCTACCTATTTCTGCCAGTTCGTGAACCCTTTCGGCCCGCGGGTGAGCATTCCCCATCGGGACGACGACGAACTCGTCGCTCCCGCCGCTCGGGGCTGATCGTAGCGCTTCTCGGCCAACTCCAAAACATCGAAAAGGGACCTGCCGCGCTCGGCCCCGAGCGGTTTTCTTTGCTCACGACTTCGCCGATCTCGGGCGGCTGCGCCGCGTAACGCCCCACGCGCGCACGTCGCACGGCGCACCCGCCCCAGGTCGGCGAAAATGAAGGGGTCTCGTCATGCCTGTCGCTCCCGATATCGACGACGATGCGGAAACCCAGGTCCTGAGCCGCACCTCGCTCGGCCCCGGCCCTCCGGCGCGCATCCGCCTTCGGGCGTTGGTTTGAGCGGCGGGGATCGGGACATGCCGCGTCGGCAAAGTACCTCTCCGTTCCTCACCGAGCTGGGGGCGCGCATCCGGGACCACCGCCTCGAGCAAGGGATGTCGCTGGACCAGCTCGCCAAGAGGAGCGGCGTCGCGAAGGGGAACCTTTCGAGCATCGAGAACGGGCGCGTCAACATCACGGTTGCGACGTGCCTGAAGATTGCGGGTGCGCTGGGTGTCGGCGCGGCGGAGTTGTTGCCGGAGCGGGAGGAGCAGCGGGGAGGCGGCGCGCGGAGGCCAAGGCGAGGACCCGGGACCGGTTGACGAATCGGGTAGGTTTTTTCTCGGTCCCGCTTTCGGAGCAGAGCCGTGGGTGTCGGGAGTTCGGTGACCCCGGGGGCGCGCCCCTCTCGTCAACGTCCTCAATGGTCATGGGGCTCGCCGAGGAGATGATCGATGACCGTTCGACACGGTCGAGAGTCGTCGAGTGCGGCTAATACGGGCAGGTGCAGTAGCCGTTATAACACATCCCCCAGCCGGTTCCGCAATATGTGTCACACTGAGTCGGTTTGGCGCATGGAATGGTATTCGGACACACGTCGGCCCAATTGGTACATTTCACCGAGTATGCAGTTTGGCTGCACGTGCCACTCGGGCCCTGACAGGAGAGCGTGTACCCGTTGGGACACGTGACCTGCGCCGTGCACGTCGTGGCGGTCGACCAGCTGACCGTGATGCTATTGCTATATGACGTGTAGTTCTGGTGCGTCGACTTCAACCGGTACGTTTCGGTCCCGGCGGTACCCGAGCAAGCGGACCAGGG
>JANMGF010000275.1:0-1343 GCA_031374535.1 Polyangium sp. (in: bacteria) | reverse complement strand
GCCGAGGCGCCGCCCGCGCTTTACGTGCCGATGAAGACGACGCCGACGGTGGGGGTGCGTTGCGCGCCCGTCGGCAACCCCGTGACACCGCCGCTCCCGGACAAACCTGCCAAGAAAGACGCCGCGCCGCCGCCGCCGCCGCCCCCGCCGCCGGGGATGTTCGGCGGGTTCGTCCGCGCGCCGCAAACGCCGCCGAAGACGCCGTGGATCCCGTTCCGGAACACGGCCGCGCCGCCGCTCGAGAAGGACGAGGTCGGGATCGACAACGGCGCGCCTTTCGACCTCGTGAGCCTGCGCGCGTACGCCTGGGGCAAGAAGGGCTCGGACTGGGCGCGCACGGGGCACTTCCTGGTCCGCTTCGACGACCGCTTCGATCCCGGGGGCGGAGCGCGATCCACGGCGACCTCCGCGCCGCCCTGGCCCGATGAGGCCGCGACGGCCGAGGGCATGGGCGTCGGCTCGTACCCGCTCGCCACGTGGGGCTCGTCCCTCGATCCGACCGGCCGCCACGCGCTGGCGCATGTTTGTCGGGGCACGGCGTGCTCGTTTTTCGCCGTGAGCGAGGGGCAACCCGTGCTTTTGCTCCGCGACGCCGCGGGCCGCACGACAGGTTTTTCGCGCCCGTTGCCGCAGGGGGCCGTTCGTCTCGGCGAGAGCTGGTTCGTCCTCGCGCTGGGCGCCTCGTACGACACGGTCGCGCTTTCCCGGGTCGATCTCGGCGTGCTCCGCCAGGTCACGTCGTTCTATCGGCCGAGCCCCTCGCGGTACTCGATGCCGGAGCCGCCGCGGCTCGTGCGTCGCGCCCTCGGGACGGGCCTCGGCTTGCTGGTGACGAGCATCCCGGATCCGGGCGAACGCGTGGGCGGGATGTACGTACATCCGGTCGACCCGGAGACCGGCGCGCTCGGCGAGCCCATCGCCCTCGGCAAACGTGACCTCGGCGGCATGTTGCCCCCACGCTGCGCAGACGGGCAGGACGGCTGGATCATGGACACGTCGCTCGACACGACGCCCGTCGTGGAGATCCCCGCCGGCCGGGCCGCGCTCGACTCGATCGAGATGCGTCTACGCGTCGATCCAGGGACGGCATGCGTGGAGGGGATCGCCGCGCGCCTCGACGGGACGTTCGTGCCGGCGGAGAAGGAGACGAAAGCGGCGCCCACGGACAAACCTGCACCGTCGGGCACGGTGCCGCTCACGGCGACAGAACGAACGACAGGGCGGCGGTGGAATTTCGCTTGTAGTCGGCGGTGATCGCTTAGAGGGTGGTGTGCTGTAGCGTCGCGCCGGGGCGTTGCCCCGGACCCCACCAGGGGTTGTCCACCCCTGGACCCGGACCAGGC
>JANMGF010000247.1:0-4043 GCA_031374535.1 Polyangium sp. (in: bacteria) | reverse complement strand
CCCGTGACCGCCCCCCGCTTCCCAGCCATCCTTCCCGCCGAGTCCCCTCATGCCCGCCGCCGTCTCCATCACCACCACCAAGCGCCGCCGTTACTTCTGGTGTGCGTGGTGGACGGGCGACCCCACCCGCGACCCCTTCCGCAAACCCGACGCGTCCTCGGGCGGCGCCAAGACCCTCGAAGAAGCACGCAAACAAGCCGAGCGCGCCGCAGGCCGCCCGCTCCGCGAGATCGAGGCCGTCTGGGCCCGCGCCTGGGTCCGCGTCCAGGCGGGACAACCTCCCTGGGTCGAGAAAAAAACACGCGCGCGCCCGGAAGAACCCTCGCCCCAGGATCCACGACAAAAACGCCGCAGGTTCGTCCCCTCGGTCGCCGAGCCTGACGAGTGTCCCTTCGCGATCCTCGGCCTACCGAAGTCCGCCTCCCCGGACGACATCCGCCGCGCCTTCCGACGCCTCGCGCTCGAGACGCACCCGGATCGAGGCGGCGACGCGACCTCGTTCATCCGCGTCACCTGGGCCCGCGACGAGGCCACCCTCCGCGCCCGGCGCGCCTGAACCTACCCCGCGGCCTTCTTGCGGATCGCCTCCAGCACCTCGTCGGCGCGCCGCAACGTCTCGTCCATCGTGCCGCTCGTGTCGATCACGTAGTCGGCCACCTTCGCCTTCTCCGCGACCGGCATCTGCGCGCGAATCCGCGCGAGGGCGGCTTGCTCGTCGAGGCCGTCACGCTCCATCGTGCGCTGGATCTGCACCGCCTCGGGCGCGCTCACCACCACGAGCGGGCGGAACGCGTCCCCCATGCCGTTCTCCACGAGCAGCGACGCCTCGTAACACGCGAACGGCTCGCCTCGTTGGGAGAGCTCCTGCGCGAGCGCCATCGTCCGCGCCGCAATACGGGGATGCAGGATGCGGTTCAGCGCGCGACGTTTGTCCTCGTCGCCGAACACGATCGCCCCGAGCTTCGCCCGATCGAGCGTGCCGTCTTGTCGAAGGACGCCGCTCCCGAAGAGCTTCACGATCTCCGCGAGCCCACTCGTCCCCGGCGCGACGGCCTGGCGCGCGACCTGATCGGCGTCGATCACCTGCACGCCCTGCTCACGAAAGCGCCCCGCGACCGTGCTCTTGCCGCAGGCGATGCCGCCGGTCAGCCCGAAAAAGACGAAGCCCATCGCGACCCCTACCCTCGCCCGAGCGCCGCCGCGACCGCCCGTCGCGCCTCGTCCGCCGACATCCCGCGACCGAACAGGAGCGGCGCGAGCGTGTCCGCGCTCGTCTGAAGCCGCGCGAGCGCCCGCGCGAGGATCTCGTCGTGATCGAACGCGAGCGAGCCCGCTTCTTCCCCCTCGGCCGCGAGCGACACGCGCCCGCTGTCCGCGACCGTGATCGTGAAGAACCGCGCCGCGCTCGCGTCGTCGCCGCCCTTCGCCTCGCTACGCCGATGCGCAGGCAACACCGCGACGTGCGCGACGCTCACCACCCATCCGCGTGGATCCCGGCCGGGGCGCGAGAACGTACCGAGCTCTTCGATCGGCAGATCCTGGACGCCCGTCTCCTCCACGAGCTCACGCGCCGCGCTCTCGAGCACCGTCTCCGAAGGCTCGCAAAACCCGCCCGGGATGGCCCATCGACCCGCGAAGGGATCCTTGCCGCGCTGGATGAGCAGCACGGAGACACGCCCCGCGTCGTCGAGGGAAAACGTCACCACGTCCGCCGTCAAACTCGGCTTCGGATATTCCTTGTCGCTCACGAGATCACCTCCGCCGTCGTCGAAAACCGCACGCCCGCGCGTTTCATCTCGTCGAGGGATCGCGCCACACCTTCCGCCGTGATGCCCGCGACAGCGTCGGTGAGCAGCGTCGTTTGGTACCCGCGCTCCGTGAGACCGAGCGCCGCGGCGCGCACGCAGTAGTCCGTGGCCACGCCAAAAACGACGAACGAAAGCGGCGTCCCCGCGCGCGATGCGAGCGCCCGCAGGAACGGCTCGGCGAGCGGGTTCGCGAAGAGGCTGTAGACCTCCTTCTCGAAGTACACGCCTTGCGTGTCGCCGCGGAAAACCTCGTCCACGATCGGATCGATCGGTGCCTCGGCCACGTTCGGCACAAACCGGAAACGCGGCGGCAACGTGCCCGGGACCTTCAGCCATCCGGGCGTGCCCTTCACGCAATGATCCGGGAAATTGGGTTTCTCGCCGCCGGGACCCGCGCGGCCGCTGGAGGCGAACTCCCACGCGTCCCAGGCGTGCGAGTCGACCGATCCGAGGATCGGGATCCGGCGCGCGACCGCGTGCGCCACGAGCCGACGCATCACGTCGTTCGGTGATCCGGGCACGTAAAGCGCGCCGTCCGGCTCGCAAAAATCCCGCTGCACGTCGACGTCGACGAAGATCGTATCCATGCCCTTTCCTTTCTAGCTCGACACGCCGAGGACCCGCGCGCGCACCTCCTCGACGAGATCGAGGAGCCGACGGGACGGTACGGGTCGGTACGGCTCGTCCGTGCGCTCCGTGGGCGGCGGCGCCTCGTCGAGCACGTGGAGCACCTCCGGCATCCGCGAAAGCTCCCGCTTCGCGCGCGCACGCACGACGTCGAGCCCCTCGGCCGGCTCCAAACGTTCGCCCTTCTTCATACGCGGCACGAGCAGCGCTTCCGCCACGCCCTCACCGAGCTCACGCGGATCCTCATGCTCGAGGGCGATGACGTCCCGCGCGAGCACGCCCGCGCCGTCCACGAAGCGGTAGACTTGGTGCGGGCCGGGGAACGTGGCCTTGCCTTCGGAGAACTTGCAGATCGGAACGATTTTCCCCGCCTGCTCGATCTCGACGAGCTTGTACACGCCGCCGAGCGCGGGCGAGTCGATGCTCGCCACGAGATCCGTGCCCACGCCGTACTGATCGATCGGCGCGCCGGCGCGGCGCAAGGCGTCGATCTTGTATTCGTTGAGATCCCCCGACGCGACGATCTTCGTCGACGTGCACCCGGCCGCGTCGAGGATGGGACGCACCGCGCGCGAGAGCGCCAGCAGATCCCCCGAGTCGAGGCGCACGCCCTTGAGTTTGTCCTTCGCGATACGCGCCGCGCGCTCGGCCCCACGGAGCGTGTCGTACGTGTCGATGAGCAGGATCGTCGCGCTCGGGAAGGTCGCGACGTAGTTCTCGAACGCCGCCTCCTCCGTCGGGTGCGCCATGGTCCAGATATGCGCGGCCGTGCCCATGACCGGGATGCCGAAGCGTTTGCCCGCCTCGACGTTCGACGTGCCCACGAAGCCCGCCGCATACGCGCTCCGCGCCGCGTCGACGGCCGCCTCCGGATGCGTGCGCCGCGATCCGAACTCGATCACGCCCGCGCCCCCGGCAGCGTGCACGATACGCGCGGCCTTCGAGGCGATCATCGTCGCGTGGTTCACCGCCGAGAGCAGGAACGTCTCGACGATCTGCGCCTCGATGATCGGCGCCGAGATCCGCACGAGCGGCTCGTTCGCGAAGACCACCGTGCCCTCGGGCACGGCCGCGACGTCGCCCCGGAACCGGAAGCTCCGCAGGTACGCGACGAACGGCTCGGTCATCGCGTCGCGGAGCGCCGGCACCTCCCGGAGGTACTGGATCTCGTCCTCGGTGAAACGCAGGCCCTCGAGGTACCCGAGCATGCGCTCGATCCCCATCGCGACGAGGTACCGGCGCTTCTTCGGCAGGCGACGCACGAACATCTCGCACGTCGCGCGCCTGTCTTGCATGCCGCGGTGGAAGTACCCCGCGGCCATCGTGAGCTGGTAAAGATCGGTGTGCAGGGCGTCCACGAGATCGGTGTTACGAGCACCTCCTCGTCAGGTCAATGCGCGTCGGGGATCGGCGCCTTCGGCGGCCGCGCCGCGCGTCGGGCGAGGCTCCACTTGAGCGCGGGCGGCGTGACCATCGTGGTGACGATGACCATCGCCACCACGGCCGAGAAGACCGCGCCGTTGACGACGGGCTTGCCGCCGATGGTGAGCGACTGGCCGATGTTCGCGAAAATGAGCCCGACCTCGCCGCGCGGCACCATGCCGATGC
>JANMGF010000217.1:0-1481 GCA_031374535.1 Polyangium sp. (in: bacteria) | reverse complement strand
CTCGGCAAGCCCGCCGACGAGGCCGAGGCGCGCGTCATGTTGACCGCCCTCGCGGGCCGCGAGCACGAGGTCTGGACGCGTTTCGTGATCGCGTCCGGCGAGGACCCCGGGCGCGCCGTTCATGCGGAGACGGTGCGCACCCGCGTCTTCTTCCGCGCGCTCGACGCGGCCGCGATCGAGGCCTACGCGGCGACGGGCGAGGGCCTCGACAAGGCCGGCGCCTACGCCATCCAGGGCATCGGCAGCTTCGCCGTCGAGCGCATCGAGGGCTCGTACTCCAACGTCGTTGGCCTTCCGGCGTGTGAGGTCGTCGTGGCCTTGCGCCGCGTCGGCCTGCTCGAGCGCTTTCCCTTGGCGCGCCCGATGATCGCGTGAGCCCCGCGCGTCCCTCGTCCCGTCGATGGGACACGTGGCTCGTGCTCTTGGTCGCGCTCGCCGTGCGCCTCGCTGTCGTCGCCTGGGCGGAGCCTCGTTTCCCGCCGACCGCCGACGGCACGTTTTACCACCGCATCGCCGAGCGTATCGCTTCGGGCCTCGGGTACACGTGGCTCTGGCCCGACGGCGCCGTCACGTACGCCGCGCATTACCCCGTCGGATATCCCGCGCTCGTCGGCGCGGCCTACGCGATCTTCGGCGCGCATCCCGGCGTCGCGATGCGCTTCAACGCGGCCCTCGGCGCGCTCGGGGCCGTCGCCGTGTTTCGTCTCGCCGCGCGCGGGGCGGAGCCGGGCCCGGCGCTCGCTGCGGGCCTGCTCGTCGCGCTGCATCCTGGCCTCGTCGCGTACACGCCTGCGCTCATGAGCGAGGGCGTCACGGCCTCCCTCGTCGCGTGCGCGGCGTGGGTTTGTGCGTGGGTGCGCGACGCCGTGCGCGAGGGATCTCGACGCTCGCTCGCTGCGCGTACCTTCGTGCTGGGTGTCGTCGTCGGCATCGCGACGCTCGTGCGTCCGCAGAGCCTCGTCTTCGCGCCGCTCTTCGCGCTCCTCGCGCTCGCTCCGCTCGGAGGAACCTTTCGCGCGCGTACGATCATGACGGTGGGCCTCGCCGTGCTCGCGACGGTCTCTGCCCTCGCCGTGTGTGCGCCGTGGACGGCCCGCAACTGCGAGCGGATGGGCCGCTGCGCGCTCGTCAGCGTGAACGGCGGCTGGAACCTGCTCATCGGCGCCGATCCCGTGTCCACGGGCGCGTGGTCGCCGGTCAAGGTCCCCGACGCGTGCCGTGAGGTGTGGGACGAGGCGGGCAAGGACGCGTGTTTCGGCCGCGCCGCTTCTCTCTACATCAAGGATCACCCTGCCGCGTGGCTCTCGCTCGTGCCCCGCAAGCTCGCCGCGACCTTCGACTACTGCGGCGCCGCTGGCTGGTACCTTCACGAAGCGAACGGCGCGACCTGCGACGACCGCTGCAAGCTCGGCCTCGGCGCGATCGAGACCCTCTACGAGCGCGTCGTGCTCGCCCTCGCGCTGGTCGGTTTGGCCCTCGGA
>JANMGF010000183.1:0-2749 GCA_031374535.1 Polyangium sp. (in: bacteria) | reverse complement strand
GGTCGTCCGGATCGAGCTCGAGCACGCGCTGGTACGTGTCGATCGACGCGGGCACGTCCTTGAGCTCGCTCTCGTAGACCGCGCCCATCTGGTAGTAGATGCTTTTCTTCTCCTCGGGATCCGCGACGAGATCGACCTTCTTCGTGTAGACGGCGAGCAGGTCCGCCCACCGCGAGAGGCCGAGGTAGAGCTTGATGAGCTGATCGATCGTGCCGAGATCCTCGGGATCGAGCTCCAGGATCTTGCCGTAGACCGCGATCGACGCGTCGTGCTTCTGGAGGATGTCCTCCTCGATCGAGGCCGCCTGGAAGAGCGCGCTCTTCTTCTCCCCGAGCTCGTCGAGGATCTCGGCCTTCTGCTGCAGGATCTGCGAGAGCTCCTGGTAACGCTCCGCGGCCCTGAACAGGTTCTCGAGCGCCTCGGCCGCGCCGAGGTTCCGCACGTCGATCTCGAGCACCTTGCGGTAGTGCTTGATCGCGCTCTCGATGTCGCCGATGTCCGACTCGTAGACACGCGCGCTCATCGTGAAGAGCTGGCTCGCGAGCTCCGGCTCCTGCTGCTGCGCCGCCAGCTCCTCGAGCACGCGCGCGAAGTCGACGAACCGACCCGTCGCGCGCGCCAACCGATCGAGCCCCTGCTGCGTCGTGTCGAGCGCCGGGTCGTGCCCGAGCGCGCGCGCGTACGTGTCGAAGGCCGAATTCAGATCACCGCCGGCGTCCTCGTAGAGCGTCGCGATCTGATGGAGCAGCTCCACCTTGCGGCTCAGATCGTCGCTCCTTCGGACCTGCACCTCGTGCACGCCGATGAGCTTCATGAAATCGCCGGACGCCCTGTAGAGCGGCTCCAGGATCTCGGCGATCGCCACCTCGTGCTCGGGAAGCTTGCCGAGGCGCTCCAGCGCGCCGAGCGCCTCCTCGTTCGAGGACTCGCGCTCGAGGACCTGACGGTAACCCTCGATCGCCGTGTCGAGCAGGTTCATCTTCGACTCGCGCAGCGCTGCGAGGCGCAACATGAGCCGGATCTGGTGCTCGTCCTCCGTGGCGTACCGGAGCTGCTGCTCCAAGTTGTCCGCGAGGTCCTCCCACATGCTCTGCCGCGAGAAGAGCCCGTCGAGGGCAGCGAGCGCGACGTGGCTCGTCGGATCCTCGCGCAGCACCTCCTGATAGGCCGCGATCGCGTCCCCGGGCTGCGAGAGCTTCTCCTCGTACACCTCGGCCATCTGCGCGAAGAGCGCCTCGCGATCGGTGAACTCCGGCGCGAGCGCGATCCGACGGCGGAACACCTCGATGAGGTCCTGCCACCGCTCGGTGCGCCGGTAGAGCGCGTCCATCGCGGCCAGGGCCTCGCCGTCTGCCGGATCGATCTCCAGGACGCGCTTGTACCCGTTCGCCGCGTCCTCGATCTTGCCGAGCTTCTCCGAGATCCCCGCGAGCCGCATCCAGTACTCGCGCGCGAGTCGCTCGTCGCTCAAGCCGCCCGCGATCTCGCTGAAGACCGCGAACAGCTTGTCCCACGAGCCAGCCTGCGCCGCGAGCTGCTCGAGCTCCCCGCGCGTCTCGCCGTTCGATGGATCGTCCTTCAGAGCCCGGCTCTGCGCCTCGAACGCCCGCGCGAGATCCGTCAGGTGCTCGGCCGCCGTACGGGCGACCTTACGAAGGAGGTTCACGCGCGTGCCGACGTCCGCCTCCGCGGCCGCCAGGATCTCGAGGGACTGGATGAGCTTCTCCCAGTCGCCGCGAGACTCGTAGATCTCCTGCAGGATCCCGGCCGCCTCGGCGCGAAGCTCCTCGTTCTCGAGCAGCTTCTCGAGCGCGATGCGCGCCCCGTCGTTCGACGGATCGAGCACCAGGATCTCGCGGTAGTTCTCGAGCGCGCCGTGCGCGTCACCAAGCTTCTCGAGCGTCGAGCCGAGCCGGTACTTGAGATCGACCGTGACCGCGTCGCCGAGGTTCAGCTCGATGCGACGACGGAGCACGTCGACGTACCGCTCCCATTGCTCTTGCTCGCGGTAGAGCGTGTCGAGCGCCTCGAGCGCCGGCGCGTCGGCCGGATCGTCCTCGAGGACCTCGTTGTACGTCGTGATCGCGCTCCCGGGATCCTTGATCTCGTTCACGTAGAGCTGCGCGATCGCGTAGCGGATGTTCTTCGTCTCCTCGGTGTCCTGCGCCAGCTCGAGCTTGCGCTTGTAGATCTCGAGGAGCTCGGTGAACCGCCCGGTGTCCCGGTAGAGACGCTCGAGCGCCGTGATGGCCGCGGCGTTCTCGCTGTCCGTGTCGTACACGGCGCGGAACTGCGCGAGCGCGTCGTCCACGCGCTTGACCTCGTCGACGAGGACGTGACCGAGCCGCAGACGCAGCGCGATCCCGAGATCCCGATCCGAGTCCTCGTCCGCGCGCGCGATCGTCTTGCCGTAGGACGCGATGAGGCTGTCCCAGCTACCCGTCGTGCGAGCGACGCGCTCCACGTCCTCGATGCACTGGTCGTCGCCCGGCGCGAGCTCGAACGCGGAGAGGAAGCGCTCGAAGGCCCGCTGCGGCTCCTTCAGCTTCGCCTCGTACAGGCCCGCGACCTCGCGGAAGAGCGCGAGCTTCGTGTCTGCATCCTGATCGTTGGCGAGCTTGACCTCGATCGCGACCGCGAGACCCTTCGCATTGCTGGCCTGCGTGTAGAGCGGGATCAGGGCCTCGGCCGCCGGCAGATACCCGGCGTCGATCGTCCAGACCTTCTCGTAGGCCTTCATGGCCCGATC
>JANMGF010001357.1:0-7664 GCA_031374535.1 Polyangium sp. (in: bacteria) | reverse complement strand
CACAGGCGACGCCGTTGACGAGGTTCGTCAGCGGAATGTCCACTTCGGAAAAACCCTGCCCCTCCGAGCGCAAAACCACGCCGCCGCCGACCGCATAGACCTCCTTCGGCCCGCAACCGGACACGGTGAGCAGCTTGTTCTGGGAGGGCGCGGGCTCGACGAGGGACCACGCTGTTCCCTGCTTTCGCCAGATCGTGCCTTTCTCGCCCACGGCATACAGATCATCGGGCGCGCTGCCCCAGACCTTGTAAAGCGTGCGGCCGAGGGGCGCGCCGGGCAGCGGCTCGGGTTTCCACGATACGCCGTCCCAGCGGAGGACGATGTCGTTTGGCGCGACGACCCCGCCGTTCGGCGTGCCTCCCACGGCAAACGCCTCGGTCTTCGAGAAAGCAAAGACGCCCCAGAGCGTCGCCTCGACGCCGGACGTGTGTTCGGCGAACGACGCGCCGTTCCAGTGGGTGATCCGTCCTTTCTCCCCGACAAACCATACATCGTCGGGTGCGGTACCGTGCACCCACCAGTACGTCTCGGCGCCGCCCGGCGAGAGCCGTTTCCACGTCGCGCCGTCGAAAAACACCACGAGCGATCCGAATCCCTCATTGCCGAGGGGACCGCCGACCGCGTACACGCTCGAGGCGCTCGACCCCCAGATCGAAAGCACTGCGCCGTCGAGGTCCTGCGCGTCGAGCACCGTTTGCCACGCCGACGGGCCCGCGCTCCCGCCGCTGCCGCCATTCCCACCCGTCCCGCCGCCGCTCCCGCCCGCGCCGCTGCTTTGTGCCTGGGATCCGCTCGGCGCATCACCGCCGCTGCCGGAGGGCTCGGACGGGCCGCAGGCCGGCAGGAAAACGAGCGAGAGGAGGGTCAGGGGGAGGGCGAGGGCCGTGGGACGACGCATGGGGAGCCATCGTGCATCATCGGGGTCGCGACCGTAAAGAGCCGCGCCCTTGCGTGAAAACACTCAGGGCTCGGCGAACACCTCGTCGACCGTCGCTGCGGAGAGCAAACGTAAGGTCCACGCGTCGAGCGTCGCGCGGGTGGCCCCCGCGATCCGCGCTTCGGCTGCCGCGGAGAGCTCCCCGAACCGGGCTTCGAGGAGCGAGCGGAGTACCTCGCGGCGGCCCTGTTCGCGGCCCTGTTCGCGGCCCTGTTCGAGGCCCTGTTCGAGGCCCCGTTCGAGGCCCTGTTCGAGGCCCTTCCGCGCCGCGCGCTCCTTGAGGCTTTCGATTTCTGCGTTTCCCTTCCGTTCGAGCGCCCGGACCACCTCGAGCTCCGCGTTCCCGACGTCGAGGAGCGCGCGCACCGCAATGGGGCGCACGAAGCACGGATCCTCCAGCATCCCGTCCAGGGCGAGCGGCACGAACGCGCGTTTCGCCGCCGACCACTCGCAGACCTCGCGGCGCTTGACGAAGATGGCGAACACACGACGCACGCCGCGCTCTGCGAGGTCCTCGGCCTTTTCCAGGATGTCGCGCGTGCTCTGCTCGTTCACGATCTCGAACGAGATCTCCTCGAGGAACCGCCGCCCCGTGGCCGGATCCTGCCCCTCCCGCCGGATCGACAGGTCGGTCGCGAAGTTCGAGCCCTCCGACACGCGGGTGAGCAGCTCGGTCGAGGGGCGGTACCCTGGCCGGACGTGCGGAAGGATCAAGAAATCCAGGCTCGTCTGCAGATCCGCGTGCGGCTCGAGCGCCGGTTGCGCGACGACCTTGCGGCCGCGGATCATCTCGTCCCGCGTCGTCTCGGGCACGACGATGTGCTCATCGACCGGAGGAAAACGTCCCGGGTGTGAACCCGACGGCGGGAACGAAAGCGCCGCGCTGCCGCCGCGAGGCGGAGCGAGCAGGACCATCGAGCTGTCACGCTTGGGATCCACGCTCCGCAAGGTAGCAGAACCCACGCCCTCTGGGGAGTCCCAAAAGCCGCCCGCACGTTCCGCGGGCAAACCCAGCGCGTCCGGCGAAGATCGGCTAGAGTCCCCCGCCGTGGACGCGCGCCGAACGCCCGATATCGAGGTGCCGCGAGCGCGTCTCTTCGCGCTCGTTGCCGTGTTCGTCGCGTGCAGCGCGCCCGACGAGCCGCCGGGCCGCTCCGTCGAGGGGCCCGATCCTGCCGCGCTCACGGCGCCGCTCGCCCCCAGCGCCGCGCTCCCGCTGCCGCCCGAGCCCTCCGCGAGCGAACAAGAGCCCGAGGGGCCTTTGCCCGCGGATTTCGAGCCGGGGCAGGGCCATGAGCTCGCGAGCATTGCGATGCGCAATTTCGTGTACATCGAGCCCGATTACCAGTCCACCCGGCTCGGGTACCTTCGCGCGGGCGCGATCGTCCCGCGCGCCGCCGAGCCCTCCGGCTTCAAGCGGTGCAAGGGCGGTTTTTATCGGATCCACCCGCGCGGCTACGTCTGCGTGGGCACGGGCGCCACGCTGGATGTCGCGCACCCCGTCGCCCTCGCCGCCGTCCGCGGCCCGCGCCGGGGCGAACCGCTTCCTTACCATTACGTCGTTTCACGCAGCCCCCCGCCCCACCTCTACGTCCGCCTCCCTACGCCCGAGGAGCAGAGGACCGTCGAGGGCCGCCCCCTCGGCGCGCGGGGCATGAATGCCTGGATCGTCCAGGAGATTGGCCGGACCATCGGCAATGCCGACCCCGTCTCGCCGTTCCTCGAATCCAGCCGTGATCTCCCGAAGCCCGCGGGCGCCGAGGAGAAGGTCCGTTTTCCTGCGCATCGTGGCCGCGCCAAGGCTCGCTCGGCCTTCGGGCTGATGGCCACCTTCGACTGGACGAACCGCCGCTTCGGCCTCACGACCGAGCTCGATCTCGTGCCGATCGACCGCACGCGGCCCGTGCACCTCTCGGCGATGCACGGCGTTGCATTCACCGCCCCCGGCGTGCCGGCCTTCGTGATGCACCAGGGGCTACGCGCGCTCCGGCCCGACGAAGACGGCAAACTCCAGCCCGCCGAGTACGTCCCTTTCCGGAGCGGATGGGTCCTGACGGGCCGCGCGTCGAGCGGCGGCACCCATCGCCTCGAGGGCAAACCCGGCGAGGCGCTCGCGGCGTACGTCGAGACGGCCGAGGGCGTCTGGCTCGCCGCCGATAGCCTCCGGATCGGCCGCCTTGGGCAGGATCTCTGGGGCCATGCGAAGCGCGGCAAACGCTGGATCGACATCTCGATCGAGCTGCAAATGCTCGTCGCCTACGAGGGCAGCCGCCCCGTCTTCGCCACGCTCGTCTCCACGGGGAAGGGCGGCCTCTCGGATCCGGAGACGACGGGCGCGACGGTCCAGGGCACGTTTTTCGTGCAATCGAAGCACGTCTCGTCCACGATGGACGGCGATCCGGCCAGCGAGGCCGCATTCGAGCTGCACGACGTCCCGTACGTCCAGTACTTCCACCAGAACTACGCCATTCACGGCGCTTACTGGCACGACGAATTCGGCAAGGCGCGCAGCAATGGCTGCGTGAACGTCTCGCCCGCGGACGCCTCCTGGCTCTTCGAATTCACCGATCCGCCCGTCCCCCCCGCATGGCACGGCGCGATGACCCCCGCCGGCGGCACGCTCGTGTACGTCCACCCCTGATCCTGCTGCTTTCGTCCCCCTGAATCAGGGCACCACGAGCGCCCCGATGTCGGTGGGCGTCGTGACGCACTTTCCAGCAAAATCAAGCACGAACACATTCGAGAAGGGGATCGCGGCGATGTCCGGCGGTCCCTTTCCGTCGACGAGCGCCGTGTTCCCCGGGACGCCCCCGGCCCCGATCGCCGGATCCTGATCGTACGTAGAATGAACCATGTCCTGCGGAACCTCGCCCCACCAGTTGAGCGAGCCCGGCTTCAGGAAGACATTGTAATCCACCACGTTGCCGGGGCCGATGTTCTCGGCGTCCGCGTTGAGCGACGCGCCGTTCGGTTGCCCGCCGACGACGATGTTGCCCGTGAAACGGCAGCCCTCGGGCCTGGAGGTCGTCACGCCCGAGCTCTCGCCCGCCGCGCCCGGCAAGAATCGCACGAGCTGGTTTCCGGTCGTGCTCCAGATCGTGTTGTGCAGCGCCGCGCAGTCCTTGCAGCCCTCGAATGCGACGGGCGCGCCGACGAGGTCGTGGAGGAGGTTCGCGAATGCGATGATCCGGAGCCCCTCGAAGGCCGCGTCGATCGGCTGGAAGTATTGTGGCCCCGTCGATTGCCCGAGCGCCAGCGCGTTGCCCGGCGCGGTCTGGTTGTACACCTCGTTCCACGCGAAAAGCATGTCGCTCGTGCCGCCCTTCAGCATGATCATCACGCCTGGACCCTCGTGGAACTTGCTCCGCACGATATGTCCGCCGTTCACGCCCACGAAATCGATCACCGGGTGCCCGCTCGCCTTGCCGGCGGCCCAGAGATCCGAGTCCTCGACGTAGGCGTCCGTCGTCTGGCTGCCCTTGATGCAGCCGAGGCCCGCGTCGTGGATCGCGAGCCGGCGGAAGAGCAGGTGATCGGCGAAAAAGAAATGCAGGACGTGTCCGTCGGCCGAATTCGCGATCTCGATGTCCTGCACCACGATGTGGCTCGCGCCCTGGAGCGTGAGGGGCCCGATTTGCGCCCCGGGCTCACCGGTGATCCAGATGGGCGCGTCGGCATTGCCTTTCAGGTCCACCGTGTACGTCCCTTCGGGCAGGACGCCACTCACGCGCACCTCCGTGCCGGGTTTCGCCGCCGAAAGCGCCGCTTGCAGCGTACCGAAGGGTTTGCCCGCGCTCCCGTCTCCGCCCGCAGCCGCGCCGGCCGTCACGTGCAGCGTATTCGTCGGGCTCGCCTTGTCGGCGAACGTGGGCAACGAGGGCACGCATCCCGGCGATCCTCCGCCCGATCCGGTGCCTGCGCCCGAGCCTCCCGTTCCTCCGCCCGCGCCGCCTCCGCCGGGGCCCGCGCTCGAAGCGCCGCCCATTCCGCCGCCCCCGCTCCCTCCCTCCCCGCCGTTTTCGCCCCCGCACGCGGCCACGAGGCCCGCCAGCATCCATGCAGCCGTGATCTTCGTCAGGTTCATGGAGCCGATGGTAACGGCTCGGCGCGGGGGCGGGAAGGGGCTCAGGGGGCGGCGATTTCGAGCTGCGGCTTCGGTCCGGGCTTCCCCTTGCGCTGAAGCTCCAGCAGATCGTGTTTCTGCTTGCCGTATTCGAGCGTTACGACCTTCTCGCTCGCCTTCTGATCACTCGTGCCGAAGTCCTCGAGGACGAGGACCTGCACCTTGGTCCGCGTGGAGGCGCGGTTCCGGTCCGACGCGAAGTAATGGGCCTGGAGCTTGTACTTGCCGCCCGCCGCGTTTTTCAGGACATACATCTCGGGGCCATACCCCTGCGTGACGTCCTGCGTCAGCTCGCCTCCGCTCTTCGTCTGGCGGTTGCCGAAGTAACAGACCTCGCCGTTCGGCTCGGTCACGTGCAGGTCGATATCGGTCGCGTCGGTGTTCCAGGTGATCATCACGACCACATCGGCGCTGCTGAGCCGCGTCTCCTGGGCCACGCTCGGGAGGCGGGCCTTGACGTATTCCGGCACGCTGCTCTTCAAGCTGCCGCGCCCGGCGCGCTGGAGCAGGTCGAAGTATTCGAGGGCGAGGATCTTGCGGAAATCACCGAACCGCGCGTCCCACCGCCCCGCGAGGCCCACCTCGAAATAAGCCATCGCGAGGTCCGTGCGGCCGAGCCGCGCGAGGGTCTGCGCCATGGCGCGGTAGGTCTGCGGCTCGAAGGGGCGCGAGACGGCGACGCGGCGGAAGAGGTGGAATGCGTCTGCGGGCAAACCAAAACTCATGGCCGTGACGCCGATGTCGCGCGCCAGCACGGCGTCGCCGGGGTTCTCCTCGACGAGCGAGCTCAGGGCCTTCAAGGCGTCGCCGGGCCCGAGCGTGGCGCGCCGCCGCTCCGCTTCGTTCGAGATACGATCGTAATCGAGCTTGTGCGCGGCGAGCTCGGCGAGCACGGGGGCGGGGATCGATTTCTTGTCGCGGTTTTTCACGACGAGCGGGGCCGCCTCGACGCGGAAGCTCTCCTCGGGCATCCGTTCGAGGGCCTGTCGGAACGAGGTCGAAAGCGTGAAATTCATGCCGGGGGTGGTGGGAAGCCCGTCGATCCAGCGCAGGAACGTGGCCTTCGGGTTGCCGAGGGCCGAGGCCGAGAGGGCGAGCGTGTCCTCGACGACGCGCGAGGCCGCCGCCGACTTGATGGTGCGCGCGAAATCCTCGGGGACGATGCCGAAGCGCTGATAATCGGCCTCGCTCTCCAGCATGAGCAGGGACGAGGTTTTTCCGGGGACTCGGAAATGAATCGAGTAGGCCTTCGCCATGACCTCGGTGGCGGGGGCGAGCTCTTCGATCTGCGCGACCGCGATCTGCCCGTACCCACGAATGGCGAGCGGGGAGGGGAGGGCCTGGCCGAGGGGGGCCTTGACGACGACGCTCCCGCTGCCGGATTCGAGCGTGAGCTCGACGGCGGCGTCCTTGTCGGGCGTGCCGCGGCCGGCGACGCGCAGGGTTTGGCCGGGGAATACGAAGCGGGGGCGTCCGGCGAAGAGGACGTCGGTGCCGCCGGCGACGCGCGCCGAAACCAGCCGGAAGGGGCGGCTCTTGTGTGCGGTCGAGGCCTTCGTGACCTCGGCGTCGCCGGTGACCGAAAAAAGAGCGCCGCCCGTCTCGCGCGTGAGCAAGGTGAGCGCGTCGATGTCCGTGCCCGCGAGGCCCGTTTGATACGCGTAAATCGAGCTGATGGCGGATTTCTGGAGGCGCCTCGTCATCGCGAGCGCGTCCGGCTCGCCCCAGGTCGCGGCGCCGTCGCTGAGAAGGAACACGTCGTATCGCGCGGGCGCGCCGGGTTTGCCCGCCTCGGGCGCGTTTGCGGCCCTGCCGAGCGCCGCGCCGAGGTCCGTCGCGCCTTCGAGCGCGAGGCCCTCGGCGAACGTGCGGAGCTCGCGGCGGGAGGCGGCGTCATTCGCCACGAAGCGCGGCTTCCAGAAGGTCTGCTCGATGTTGAAGAAGGCGACGTTGTACCGCTTGATCGAGTCCTCGTTGTTTTGGAGGATCGCGTCGAGGAGCTTCAGCCACACGTTGAAGCGATCGGGGTTCGACGAGAGCGAGGTATCGACCAGGAAAAGCGCGGCCTCCTCGCCTTTCGCCGCGGCCGAGGCGGGGAACTGCGGCGCGATGTCGGCCGCGAAATAGGGCCCCGTCGCGGCGTCCGTGGCGACGACGTGCGCGGCTCCGGGTTTCTTGACGCGCAGCGTGACCGTCTTTCCGGACGGATCGTCGAAGCGGTAAAACCGTTTGTCCGGGCCCGCGTAGGCCGGCGCGGCCGGCGTGACGTCGACCACCGCGCCCTGCGGGGCCGCGACGGCGAGATCGATCGCCTTGCTGGCGACGTTCTCGGGCAGATCGAAGGAGTACTCGAGATCCTCGCCGATCCGCGTCAGCGGGACGTCGTAGCCGAGGACGATGCGGTGGGATTTCCCGGAGACGAGCGGGAAAACACGCGTGTTGAAGACGTTCGGGCCCGCCCACTCGAGCAGGGCCGGATCCACGTTGCGACGCACGGTCTGCGTGTAGGCGAGCGCGGCCTTCTCCTTCGGCACCATCCGCGCCTCCTTCACGCCTTGCCACGCTGACTGACGGGCAAACCGGATCTCGGCCGGATCGCCGCCC
>JANMGF010000071.1:0-1015 GCA_031374535.1 Polyangium sp. (in: bacteria) | reverse complement strand
GACCAGTGTCTCGATCATCCGTCGGATGGCGTCCTGATCTTCGCAGACGAGCACTCGCATGATTTCACTCGCTCTCGGCCCCGAAGGGTCCGTTCGTCCCTTCTACATCGAGTCCCGGGTGCGAGCCAGATCGAGCCGCGTGAACTCGATCGATCCTCGGTTCCCGGCCGTACCACGCGTGTCGCGGTGGTCACCCGAGGGACCGTCCCGGGCGCTGCGTTCATGGACTTTTGGTTTCCCTGGGGCACGATGCCCGCGCGATGACGCTACCCATCGAGCCGTCGCTGCCCGAGATCTGCGACGCGATCGCCGATCGGCGGCGCCTCGTCCTGGAAGCGCCGCCGGGCGCGGGCAAGACGACCCGCGTGCCGAGGGCGATCTTCGAACGAGGTCTCGGGGGCTCGGGGGAGATCCTGGTGCTCGAGCCGAGGCGCCTCGCCGCGCGGATGGCGGCGCGCCGCGTGGCCGAGGAGATGGGCGAGCGGATCGGAGAGACCGTCGGCTACACGATGCGTTTCGAGGACGTGTCGAGCCCCGCGACGCGGATCCGCTTCGTCACGGAGGGCGTGCTGACGCGCAGGCTCGTGCGGGATCCGACGCTCGAAGGCGTCTCCGTGGTGATCCTCGACGAGTTTCACGAGCGGCACCTGCACGCGGACGTCGCGCTCGCGCTCCTCGCGCGCCTCACGCGGGAGCGACGGAAGGATCTCGGGATCGTCGTCATGTCGGCGACGCTCGAAGCGGATCCGGTCGCCGCCTATCTCGACGCGCCGATCGTGCGATCCATGGGGCGGATGTTCGACGTCGCGATCGAGCACCTCGAACGCGCGGACGAAAGGCACCTCGACGCGCAGGTCGCCTCTGCGGTGCGGCGGCTCGTGCGCGAGGGGCTCGACGGCGACGTGCTCGTATTTTTGCCGGGCGCCGCGGAGATCCGGCGGGCCGGTGAGGCGCTGCGACAGATCGCGGAGGCCGAACATCTGCGGGTCTTGCCGCTGCACGGCATGCTCACGCC
>JANMGF010000065.1:0-1585 GCA_031374535.1 Polyangium sp. (in: bacteria) | reverse complement strand
CTTCGTCAACTCCTTCACCGAGGCGCTCGCCTTCACGTTCCAGGCGCGTGATCTCGAGCTCCTCGGCCTCGACAAACCCGGGCCCGAATCCGAGCGGGATCAGGTGCTCGGCGAGCTCTGGTCGGCGTGGGAGATCGCGGGCGTCGCGCTCGTCGAGACCGACGTCTGGCACTGGCTCTACGAGCACCCCGAGGCCACGGCCGAGGAGCTCGGCAAGGCCGCCGTCACGATGGCCAAAAAATACTGGAATCAGTACTACGCGCCGCTCCTCGGGGCAGAGGACTCGGCGCTGCTCGCGATTTATTCGCACGCGATCTCGACGCCGCTTTATTTGCCGGATTATCCGCTCGGCCACCTCATTGCGTTCCAGATCGAGGAGCACGTCCGGAAGCAAGGAAAGCTCGGGCCGGAGTTCGAGCGAATGGCGAAATACGGGTCGGTCCTGCCGGACCTGTGGATGAAACACGCGACGGGCGCGCCGATCAGCGCGGCCCCTCTGCTTCGGGCGGCGGAGCGGGCGATCACGGCCAAAAAGCCGTAGTCGCCCGCAGCGGTTACGTTCAGGGAGGGGGCAGGATGCCGATGGCGTCGATCTCGTTCCAGCCGTCCACCAGCTCGGACCCGAGGTCGATACGCACCTGCGAGATGGGCGCGCAGGTCATCGTCGGCGCGGAGCGGATGTGCGCGCAGGCCCCGATGGGCTTGGCCGCCGCGTCGTAAATCACCTTGTCGCCTTCGGTCGTCGTGATCGTGATTTTCTTCACGGCGCCCGGGTTGTACGTCTCGTACACCCACACCGCCTCGCCGATCACGGGCGTCGTGAAGCTCACGGTCACGAACTCGTTGGGGTTGTCGAGGCCCAGCGTGGCCCAGGCCTTGGGCTCGTCGGCCCCGGCGGGGTACACATCGGGCGCGCCGAGGGTCTGTTTCGCCGAATACTCCATCGTCTGGTACTCGGACGAGACCTCGACCACCTTGTCGGCCCAGACCATGGTGGCCGGCGCCATGATGACGGTCGCGACCTCGGTCGCGATGACGCCGCAACGCTTGGTTTCGTCCGCGTCGTCGACGACCTTGCCGCCGTCGCAGACCAGCGGGACGCCGCCGCCCATGCCGCCGCTGCCGGCCATGCTGCCGGAGCTGCTGCTCATGCCGCCCGTGCCGCCGGTGCCGCCGGTGCCGCCCGAGGCGCCGCTGCCGCCACTTCCGGCGGTGCCACCGGAGCCGCCGGAGCCGGTGTTTTCGTCGCCGCAGCCAGCAAAGGCGGCGAGCATCACGATCATCGGGGCCACCATGGAGATTCGTCGGATCGAAAGATTCATTCGATTGGCTCCTTCAGCTGCGAGGTTACTCACAGCGAAGTGCCAAAGGTATCCGAACAGACGGACCGATGTCAACGTGTCACGGACGGCGGCGTTTCAGAGAGGGCATGCAGGCGGGAAACTGCATCGGCTGCTTGCTGCGGCCTGCAGGCGCCGGGGTCTCGACGCGGGATCCCACGGAACGCCCGCGCATCCTGGCCTGTTTCCCGGGTTTCCTGCCCTGGCACGACGCCTGCATACGTGGATGGCGTCCCTCACCCACG
>JANMGF010000035.1:0-14943 GCA_031374535.1 Polyangium sp. (in: bacteria) | reverse complement strand
AGGGCGTGACGTTCTGGCTGCTCGCGATGTCGTACCACACGCCACTCGAGTTCTTGACCTGCCAGATGAACGAGCCCGTCTGATCGCAGTGCCGTGTTCCGTGCGGCGAAGGTGCCGAAAGCTGTGCGCATCCGTTGACGGTCAGCGCGTAGGAAGACGGCGAGATCGCTATCGGATCACGGTGATCGAAGACATTATGCCGTTTCGGGTTGGCGAGGTCCCCGGTATGGCCAGCGTTGTCAATGTCGACCATGGCCCACAAGCCGCATGTCTCGGCGGAGACCGTGCGGCTGATGCACCCCTGGGTGTCTGACGAGATAAGAGTCGAGGACCACGACACCTTCCACAACGGGGCATGCGTCGCGTGCGCCGAGTTAACACACCATTTCACCGTTTTCGGCCATAAATTCTTGTCCGCTGGGCTTTCGGTTACCGTGAGCATCGACTGATCGATCGTGAAGGCGAGCACCGCCTCGCCGAGCTCCCCTTCGGTCTCGTCTGCGATACCCACGGTGCAGCCGCCGAACGCCGACACAAGCAGCGGCAGGGTGACTGACGCAAAAATGTGAAATATAGGACGTCGCTTCGTTTCCATCGCTCGGTTCACCTCGTCGAGCCCATGATGCCCTATGCGTCCGCAAAGCGAAGACTGTACGGCGGACGACGGCCTTGCGCCTGCGTTCCGAATGAACGCCGAAGCGCCAGCGAGGGCAGCATGCGCACCTGACAGCTTGCCTGACAGTTTGATGGTGGCCAACAATTTCACGGCGCACGTCGGTCGCCCCGTGAGACGCGCGTGTCCGCGGGGACGATGCTCGGGGACGAGCGGTGGGAATTCCTGTTGATCGAGTTCCTGCGCGCGCCCCCGAATTACCAGGGGGTTGAGCAATCGCCGGTCAGCGGCGGCTGCGCGGACTGAACTTGCACCTGCTGGCCAAGCGCCGTTCCTTCACCCGTTGCCCCACTGTTGCCCCAACCCCCTCTCTTCTCGTCCCCTCTCCTCGCATCCCGTCGCGCTCTGCTCACCCACTCGCCATCGCAGATCTGGCTGAGATGAGCCTGTTTTATGTCTCTTCTCAGTGAGTTGCGAGGGAGGCGTTCAGAGCACCGAATGCATTTCCTGCCTGCCTGCGCGAAGGGTGGGTGGGGCCGGCGAGGAAGAGGACTACGGCAGGAACGAGACGATCGAGGGCGGTGCGTCGTCTCATGCGGCGCAGGAGCGTCGCACCGTTCAGGGGGGGGATTCCCTGCGCGGGATCCAGTGGTCGTTGATCAAGCAATCATATACCGTCGCCTCGCCTGGGGCCCGATTCTCATGCTGCAAGTCCGGGATCCTCTGGTACCCGATTTCGGGAGGCATCAGCTCGTATTCCGGAAACCTGGCTCCGATCTCCTGCACCAGCCTCTCTGCGTACGGCTCTTCCTCCGGCATGAGCGCGAAGCGCTCCTCGCATGGCCCTGAGAGCCGGTGGCCGAAAGAGTCCGTCTCGTCGCGCCAATAGAATCGGCTGCTGTGGAGGGCGTAGTAGGGCGCGAGGAAGCTCACATGAAAGCAAATCGTGTGACCTCCGACCTCCTTTGCGAGCGTGGGAAGCCATAGATCGGCCGCATAGCAGGCGCCCTCTGGTAGTTTGGCCAGATACATGACCTTGTCTGCAATCCCGCAATCCGGCAATTGGTGTTTGAGACGGTCGAGGAAGCTGCGCCACGACGGGTAGTTGGCGACGGCTTGCTGGCGGCACTCCTCCAGCCGCCGATACTCCACGCACTCCCTGTATTCGGGTTCGTAGGGGTAGACGCCGAGGGGGGGATAAAACTGGCGGGCGAGCTCGGTCAACTCCTCGGGCGAGTGCTTCATTGTGCGCGTACCTTAGCGCCAAGCCTCGTCATCCGCATGTTGAGCTGCGCTTCCAGTTCGGCTGCAAACGCCGGGCAGAAGGTCGCTCGCAGCCACTTCGACTGTCGGTGCATCACCATCCGAGACGCGTCGGTCGCGGCTGCCGCCGTTACCGTGGCAGCCTTCGGCGGGATGATCACCCCATGAATCGTGTGTCGGATCGGCATCCCGACGAATACCTGGCAGGACCACGCATCTGGGATTATGCGCCCCCGCCCATCGTAGAAGCTCAGCATGGCGACGGCTGCTTGCCATCCGCCAGCTACATCCGTCCCGTCATCAGGGACGATCGTGACGAACGGGAATGCCGCGGCCGAATATCCACCAACCCCTACGAAAGCGCTCTCGGTCTCCGCGACCTCTTCCGTATCCTCTTCGACATCCTCCGGCGTCGCGTGCGCGATCGACGGAATCGCGGCAAAGGCTGCGGCAACAACCCACGAATACCAACCCCGGGTCATTCGAACCATGTCTCCCCCTTCCCGGCAGAAGCAGCCGGGCACTCGGGGCTACATGGGGTCTGCCCGGCGCTGCGTCGATGACCGGTCGGGCGGAGGTTTCCGGCAAGCCCCAAAGAAGGAGGGCGGTGCGTCGTCTTATGCGGCGCAGGAGCGTCGCACCGTTCGGCGGCGACGCAGGGCTGACGCTTCAGGGAGTGATTCCCTGCGCGGGATCGACGGCTCGTCGACCAGACCTGGGCAAGATGCCGAGGGACCCCGGGGCTTCCCGCAACGTGATCCGGTCACCGCTCCCGCGTCAGCGAGTACTTCGGGAACGCCATGGCCCAGGTTGTTTCGGTGAGCACCAGGCAGTCGGTGACGTATGCCTTTACCCACGCCCGGTCGGTTTCCTTGCGCAGCCTGGCGAGCAGGCGGTCCTTGAAGCCGAGTAGAAGCGCGGGTTCGAGCTTCATCTCGGCCGCGCCGAGCAGGAAGACGAACCGCATGCGTTTCCCATCCCGACCCATCAAGTGCAGGAAGGCGTAGCTGTCGCGGGCTTTGGGCGTCAGCTCCTTGCTGATGAGGCTGTCGTCGCGGAGCTTCTTCAGGAAGGCGTTGCGCTCCTTCTGTATCGCCGCAGTCGCACGGGGGCCGGCGCCCTTCGGCTTCGCGGAAGGGTCTTTCACCTCAATCAACAAGAGCCGCTCGTCCTCCTCGACGACCACGTCGACGAACTGCATCCCCTCGGGCAGCGGCTTGCCCGGGGCATCCAGCTTCTCACTCTTGATCGCCTTGGAGAAATCGAAGAGGAGCTCGCCCTCCTGCATCATCCGTCTCCCTGGAGCGCGCGCTCCATATCGCGGCGGTACAAATCGGCGAAGGTGTCGGCGATTGCATTATGGTCGATCTGCGCATAGTCGTCCGTGACATGCGCCTGCACCTCGTGGTTCGCGTCCCGGAACAGCGAGATGTATCGCACCACGTCGGCGTCCGTTTTACGCAGATCGAATTCTTTCAAAACGACGTAGTTGTGCGTCGTCAAAAAGACTTGCACGCCCATCCGCTGGAGCTCGAGGAGAACCTCGACCACGTCCCCCATGAGCTTGGGGTTGATGTTCGCCTCGGGTTCGTCCCAGAACAAGATCGAGCCTTGGAGCAGCGTGCCGTTCTGGATGAGCAGCCACACGAGCGCGAGCTTGCGCATGCCCTCGGCGAGCAGGGAAAATTCCAGATCGCCTTGTCGATTCTTGAGGAAGAAGTGCTCGCCTTTGAGGATGACCTTCCCCTCGATCGCGTTCTGGAGCGCCTCGAGGAGCCGTGTCCGTTCCGGTCCCGTCGGCCCCATCAGCTTGGGCAGGTACGCGCGCTTGATGATGTCCGGGTAGGTGTCCTCGAAGGCGAGCTCGCGCCGGGCCACCGTCGAAAGGAAGCCCGGCGCATGGGCAAGCATTTCCTTCACGGGGATGTAGGCGCTCTCCATCGGTCTGGCCTTCCAAGCGGCCTCACCCGTGGATTTCGCGTTCTCGGCCTCGTGGGTGTGGTTGGAGAACGACGCCTGGAGCGTCTCGTCCCCTGATCGCGTTACGGAAATCTTCGTATTCGTGCTCTTGGCCTGTCGCTTCGCCAGGCGGCCCATTCGATCTTCGTAGGGCCTGAACACGTTGCGCAGCTTCACTCCGAAAGATCGCTCCTTGTCCTCGCCCACCGTGACGGCGCAGGCCGCGTACAGGACCTTGAGCAAGTGCGTCTTGCCCATGCCGTTCGCGCCGATGATGACGTTGAGGCCCGCCGAGAACTGAAGCTCGAGGTTCGAGAAGCCGGTGAAATTCTTCAGGATGATGCCGGTGAGCTTGCTCATGGCTTCATGTGGGATCGTGAGGACATGCCGGCGAGTTTACGTGGCCGACGTTTCATGGCCAAACTCGGCGACTTGCGCGCTCGTTCGCCGCCGGTCGACTCGCTACAGCGCCACTTCCCGCAGCGAGATCCGGTTCTTGTCGAACACACCGAGACCCAGCTCGCTCGCAATACGGATGTACGTCGGCTCGCGGCCTGCGTCCTTCAACGTCGGCAAACCGTTGTCCTTGCGCCACTGCTCGATGATGCCCCAGCCGAGCGTGTCCATCGCGACGGGATCGGTCGTCGCATAGACGGCCTCGTGCAAGACGCGGCGCTTCTTGTTCTTGTCGAGCGGACCTTCGTCGTAGATGAGCTTGAAGCCGTCGATGATGTGCAGGCGCACGCGGCTCTTCACCACGTCCTGCGCGTAGAGCTCGGCGATCTGCGGGCTCGCGTTGTGCTGGTGGAAGGCGTGCGGGTTGATCGTCGCGCCATGCGTGATGTTCTTCAGGCACCCGGTGAAGCCGCAGATCGAGTGGTCCTTGATCAAGCCGAGGTTGATCACGGCCGTCGCCTCGGTGAACGGACGGACGAACTTCGTCGGGATGCCCATCACGCTCCGCTCCGGCATCGTCGCGTCTTCGTTCTCGTGCACCGCCGTCATGATGCCGGCGGGGAGCGCCGCGTCGGGGCCCTTGTGGCGGTCCCAGATGCGCGTGCCTTCGAGGAACTTCGGGTACTGCTCGAAGATCATGATCTGCTTGGCAGGCACGCCCGCGGCCATGACGCCTCGCACGACCTCGAGGATCAGCTCGCGGTTCGTGGCCATCGTCGCGCCCTTCTGGCCCGCGATGCCGTTCGGCTTGATGGCGACCTTGTCGTCCTTGTGGACGAACTTCGCGAACGCTTCGCCGAGGTCACTCTTGCCGGTGAGCTCGCTCATCGCGCGCTCGAGCATGAGTTTGGCCGCGCCTTCGGTCGGCCAGAGGCCGTTCGCTTGCATCACGTTCGACTTCGCGACTTTGACGACCTTCCCCGGGATCGAGAGGGGCACGAAGCCCGGGGGAGGTTGGGCGGCGAAGGCGTGATCGGCGCCGAGCAGCGCCGCGCCGGTCAAGGCCGCGCCAGCGCCGAGGAAGGTGCGACGCGAGAGCGACGCGCTCGCGCGGGGATCGATCGATGCCTCGGAGTACCGGGAAAAACGAGGGTCGCGCATGGTCACCTGCCGGGCCGCATCGTAGCGCAGATTCGCGGGTGAGGTCCTCCTGGCGTCGCCACCCCTCCGCCATGGCGCCGCCACCCCGAAGACGAGGTCGTACCCTGGAATGGACGCGGTTTTTCGAGGTCCGGACGTCGGCACGAAGCTCGCCAGGGATCCCCGGCTAAGGAGGCTCGACGTGGAACTTTCGGCGGAGGACGGCAAGCAGGTCGGCGCGCGGGCGCGGGCGTTCATCGGGGCGATCGCGGCGCGGGCGCGAGGGTCGGCATGGACGCCCCTCGTGGGGCGCGTGGCGCTCGGGGCGCTCGGATTTTTGGCGCTCGCGTTCGTGGGATCGGGGGCGGCGGCGGATCTGATGCCGCGTCGTGTTGGCGCGTATCTCGGGCCGCCCGTGACGAGCGCGAGCGCGGCGGCGCCAGTGGTGCCGGCGGAAGCGGATGCGGGAGCGCACGCGGCAGCGGAAGCGGAAGCGGATGCGGGAGCGGCAGCGGTCGCGGATGCGGGAGCGCCGATCGCCGCGGTGACAGCCGATGGCAAGGTGATCCTGAACCTCGCCACCGAGGACGATCTGCGAAAGCTTCCGGGCGTCGGCCCCACGCGGGCCAAGGCGATCCTCGCGCTCCGGGCGAAGCTCGGGCGGTTCAAGAGGCCCGAGGATCTCCTCCGCGTGAAGGGGATGGGGCGGAAGTCACTCGCGAAGCTCCGGCCGAAGCTCTTGATCGATCCGCCGTAGCGGGCCAACACTGCGCGGCCATGCGAACGCGTTTGCTCGTCTTCGTCGTCTCGATCGCCGTCGCCGCGTGCGCCGAGCCTCCGGCTGGAACCTCGGCGCCGCCCGCGGCGAGCGGCACGCCACAGGCCGCGGTCCCGGTCGCGTCTGCGGCGCCGGTCGAGAACGCGGTCGCCGCGCCCGACGATCTCGACGTGGGCGCGTTGAAGAAGGCTCTCCAATGCGCGGACGATGCGAAGAGCGGCGCTTGCGCGGTGCTCGTGAGGTTCGGGTCGTGCAAGCCGTGGAACCCCGTCTCGCCTTCGGGCGATGCGCGGTGGATCGGCCGGGGCTACCGCGTCGAGGGCGGCAAGACGAGCGAGGAGGTCACGATCGTCCGTTCGCGCCGCGTGCCTTCGAACGAGGTGGGCCCGGGGCAGCTGCCCGCGAAGGTCGGCATCACCGACATCGCCAAGCAGGAGGGCGCGGCGTACACGCAGGCCGATCGCGTGATCCGGGCCCTCGAGCGGTCCGACGTCGCGGCCCGGAGCAATCCCGCGCTCGAGTACCTGAAGAAACGTACGTCGTGGCCGGAGGGGTTCTCCATGAAGACCGTCGGGGGCCAGGTGTACGTGGCGTCCGAGGGAGGCACCTTCATCTGTCAGGGACCGAAGCAGGAGCTTTGGCTGGTCCAGCGCGCCGCGACCCGGGGCGGGGCCGGGGATGGGCTCTACGCCGAGGTCTTCGCCGCGACCTGGTGAAAAAGGACGACCGGGCGCGCAGGCCGGACCAGGCGTGCGCGCGCCGGGCGTGAGGATGCCCTGCGCGGCTTCGCGCCTGTGCTAAGGACGCCGCGTGTCTCGCCCCGATGGCCGCGGCCCCGCCGAACCTCGCTCCGTGGAAATGATCCCGCACTTCCACCGCAACGCGGAGGGCTCCGTGCTCTACCGCGCCGGCGGTACGGTCGTGCTTTGCACCGCGTCGATCGACGCGAACGTGCCTGCATGGATGGCGGGCAAAGGCAAAGGCTGGCTCACGGCGGAGTACCAGATGCACCCGCGCGCGAGCCGCGCTCGAAGGGACGCGCGCGAGGGGCGAGGCAACAAGGCGATGAGCGGGCGGACGCAGGAGATCCAGCGGCTCATCGGGCGCGCGTTGCGGAGCGCGATCGACCTCGAGGCGATCGGCGAGCGCACGATCGTGATCGACTGCGATGTGCTCGAAGCGGACGGCGGGACGCGGACGGCGTCGATCACCGGCGGCTTCGTGGCCATGTCGCTCGCGCTCGCGCGCCTGCGAACGGCCGGCACGATCGGGCCTATGCTGCGGGATCAGGTGGCCGCGATCAGCGTGGGCCACGTCGGCGGCGAAACGATGCTCGACCTCGTGTACGAAGAGGACAGCCAGGCGCGCATGGACCTCAACGTCGTCGGGACGGCGCGTGGAGCGGTCGTCGAGGTGCAGGCGACCGCGGAGGGCGAGGCGATCGAGCGGCGTGATCTCGATCGAATGATCGACCTCGGGCTCGCGGGCGTGACGAAGCTCGTGGCGATGCAGCGGGGCGCGCTGGCGAACGCGGGCGCCCCGCTCGGTTCCCTTTTCCAAGCGGGGCGGTGGGAGGCCACGTGAGCGACGCGTTGCCGCTCTCGATCCTCCTCGCCACGACGAACCGCGGCAAGATCGCGGAGCTCGCGGCGATCTTCGCCGACCTGCCGATCAAGCTCCTCCCGCTCTCGACGGTGCTGCCGGAGCTGCCGCCGATCATCGAGGACGGCGCGACGTTCGTGGACAACGCGCTGATCAAGGCGCGCACGGCGTCGGAGGCCTCGATGATGGTGACGCTCGCGGAGGACGCGGGGCTCGAGGTCGACGCGCTCGGCGGAAGGCCCGGCGTACGTTCGGCGCGTTTCGCCAAGGAAGGCGCGACCGACTCCGAGAACAACGCGGCGCTGCTCGCGGCGCTCGAAGAGATCGACGACGAGAACCGCACGGCGCGCTTCCACTGCACGATGGTGCTGCTCGATCCGTGGAACGAGGCGCAGCCGGAGGTCGTGTGCGAGGGCCGTTGCGAGGGCATGATCGCGCGGCAGACGCGCGGCGCGGGCGGCTTCGGGTACGACCCGCTGTTCGTCGTCGCCGGCGACGGTCGCACGATGGCCGAGATCGGGGACGACGAGAAGAACCGCATCAGCCACCGCGCCCAGGCCGCACGGGAGATGCGTCCCGTGCTCGAGGCGTTGATCGAGAGCCGTCGCGCGACGGTGATGCGCGTGGCGGGCGAGCGGTGACCAAGCCCAAACGCCCGCCCAAGGTCGAGAGCTGGCGCGGCGTCGGCAGCCTCGGGACGATCGGGCTCGAGGTCGTTCTTTCGATCGCGTTTGGTTTCTTCGGCGGCCGATGGCTCGACGGCAAGCTCGGCACCGAGCCGTACCTCGCGATCCTCGGCTTCGTCTTCGGCATCGGCGCCGCCGTGCGCGCGTTCCAGCGTGCCTTGCGCGAGATGCAGGCCGCGGCCGAGCGCGAGGAGCGCGAGCAAGGCAACCCGATGCCCCGCTACGCGACGCCCGACGACGATCGCAAAGACGATCGCAAAGTCGATCCCCCGCAGGTGGACGACGACGACGACGACGACGACGACGACGACGGCAAGGGGAGGGGAGGCCGATGAGCGACGCGGACAAGCCCGACGAGCGGGACAAACCTGGCAAGATGGACGCTTCGATGCGCGCGGCGCTGATCGGGGTGATGGGGTCCGCGGCGGCGCTCGCGCTCGGCTCTCTTGCGCTCGGCGGCCCACGGTTCGCGCTTGGCGTGGCCATCGGCGGTGCGCTGGCGCCGCTGAACCTCTGGGTGTTCGCGCAGGTTGGCGAGGCATTCCTGTCTCGCCGGGGCAAGACGGCGCCGTGGGCGGCCATCGCTCCCGTCAAGTTCGTGTTTTTGCTGGGCGGGGTTTGGCTCATCCTCCGCAGCGGCGTCGCCTCGGGCCTCTCCCTCATCGTGGGTTATGGGGCCTTGCCGATCGGGATCACGGTGGGGACCCTGTTTGGCCCGAAGCCCCCCGAGGACGGCCTCGAGGGCGACCCGCAGGTGAAGACCGGCGGTTTGGGGCGCAGATCTTTCGGGAACCCGCCGCGCGAAGATGTGCTAAAGGCGAGGCCCGCTGACGAGGGGGATCCCTCGAACGAGCCTCGCGATCGAGTTTGAGGCGCTCTTCGGAGCGACGACGGTCATGCCCGAGCATACTGGTTTTCTGACCTTCCTCCTGGCCCACCTCCCTGGTCTCCGCGAGAACGCGAAGAACCTCGGTCACTCGTTCATCGGCCACGAGCCGATGAGTTATCACTCCGTCGAGCCGATCTTCTCGAGCTTGCTCGTGCTGGTCGTGTTCATCGGGATGTCGATCGCCGTGCGGTCGAAGTTCCGGCGGCTCGACGAGTCGGTGGTGCCGGACGACCGGCTCAGCCTGCGCACGTTTTTCGAGGCATTCTTCGGCTACTTCTACGACATGGCCAAGGACGTGATGGGCCCGGTGAACGCCAAGCGGTACTTCCCGCTGATCGGCGGCGCCGCGGGGTTCATCTTCTTCTCGAACGTCTCGGGCCTGATCCCGGGCTTCTCGCCGCCCACGTCGAGCTTGAACGTGACGCTCGGCTGCGCGCTGCTCGTCTTTCTCTCGTTCAACATCTGGGGCATCAAGGAGAACGGCTGGAGCTACATCGCGCACCTCGCGGGGCCGAAGTGGTATCTCGCGCCGCTCATCTTCCCGATCGAGGTCATCTCGACGTGTGTCCGTCCGATCACGCTCAGCGTGCGTCTGATGGTCAACATCGCGGTCGACCACCTCATCGCCTCGGTGTTTTTCGGTCTCGTCGCGATCCTCCTGCCGCTGCCCGTGATGATGCTCGGCCTCATCGTGATCGTCGTGCAGACGCTGGTGTTCTGCCTCTTGAGCAGCATCTACATCGGCCTCGCCACGGAGCACCACGGAGACCACCACTGACCAACCCTGGGGCAACCCTCGGGGGATCGCGGTGGAATCCTCAAAAAGTCGCTAGCCAAACCGTTGAATTCGGATTAGAGCGGGGCCGCCCGAAGCGTTAGCCCCCGTCGATTGAATGCATGCAGCCCCCATCGGGGCGCGTGGCCTGAAAGGAGCAGAACCGGATGTCTCTCAAGAGCAAGCTCACCCTGTCCACGCTGGTCGCCATTGCGCTGGCCCTCGTCCCCAGCATGGCGTTCGCGCAGGAAGGTGCTGCTTCGAACAAGTTCGATACGAGCGGCATGATCGCCATGGCCGCCGGCTTCGCGATCGGCATCGCCGCGCTCGGCGGCACGCTCGGTCAGGGCCGCGCCGCTGCGGCCGCGCTCGAGGGCATCTCGCGCAACCCGGGCGCCGCGGCTCGTATCCAGACGCCGATGATTCTCGGCCTGGCGCTCATCGAGTCGCTCGTCCTCTTCGCGCTGATCATCGCCTTCCTGCTCCAGGGCAAGATCCCGCAGCTCTGATCGGGTCGGGCCACGCGCGAATCGCCGGGCCGTTTCGCAGGGTGTCGAGAAGCGCTTCGATGCGCGCTCGGCACCCTGCCGCGTTGCTAACGCAGGTGGCGGAGGATGTCGAAGGCGACGTGCCCGCACATCACGAGCACGCCGAAGATGAGCAGCGTGATGCCCAGCGGATCACGCCGGTTCGTCTGCAACAACCACGTCCCCGCAAAGACGAAGGTCGACACGACGAGGCCCGCGAAGAGGCGTCGTCCGAGGCGATCGACCGTCCGCGGGAGGGTCGGATCGGTGGTGCGTACGGTCAGCCGTCCGAGGCGCAGGTCGTCGAAGATCTCGCGGAGCTGCTGCGGCATGTCGTAGGCCGCGCCCGAGAGGCGCTCGACGCCACGCCAGACCTCCATGCCGATGCGCTCGGGTGAGTAACGCTTGCGCAGGAGGTCGAGGAAAAACGGGCGCGCGACGCCGAGGACGTCGAGGTCGGGATCGATCTCCTTGCCGACGCCTTCGATCGTCATGATCGCCTTGCCGACGAGCAAGAAGTCCGACGGGATCTCGATGCCGTACTTGCCCGCGCCGCGCATGAGGTCGCTGATCATCGCGGCGACGTCGATCTCCTTCAGCGGGCGACCCACGTACTTCTCCGCCAGGAGGCTCACCTCGGCGCGGTAGGCGCGCATGTCGATCTTCTTCGTGGGTGTGCCGAGCGCGTAGAGCGCGTCCGCGACGCCCACGTGATCCTGCCGCACGGCCGCGATCATCAGGTCGAGCGTCTTGTCGCGCATCTCGGGCGAGAGCCTGCCGACCATGCCGAGATCGATGAGCCCGAGCGTGGGGACGTCCGGATCACCCGAGATCAAGATGTTCCCCGGGTGCGGATCGGCGTGGAAGAAGCCGTCCTCGAAGATCATCTTCACGACGATCCCGACCGCGGCCGTGGCGATCGCCGGGCCCTTGTGCCCATGCTTTTCGATCGCTTCGTAGACCTTGCCGCCGGGCAAGAGCTCCAGCGTGAGCACGGTCTTCGAGGAGGCCTCGCGGTAGACGAGCGGGAACTTCGCGTGGGGGTGGCCCACGAAGTTTCGACGGAACTTCTCGGCGTGTTCGGCCTCGAGCGCGAAGTCGAGCTCGCTCGTGATCGCGCGGTCGAACTGATCGACGAGCGCCGAGGGTTGGTACAAGGACGATTCGGGGATCGTGCGTTCGATGAGCTTCGCGAGCGCGTGGAGCAGCTCGAGATCACGCGCGACGGTGGTGCGTACGCCGGGGCGCTGCACCTTGACCACGACCTCCCGAGGGCCGTCCGCGTGTTTCAGCACCGCGCGGTGCACCTGGCCGATCGAGGCTGCGGCGAGGGGTTTTTCCTCGAAGCTGTCGTAGACCTCCTCGATCGACGTGCCGAGCGAGGCCTCGACCGCGGCCTTGATCTCGCTCCACGGCAGCGGGTTGACCTCGTCCTGGAGCTTCTTCAGCTCGACGATCCAGTCGGTCGGCAGGACGTCGGGGCGCGTGGAGGCGATCTGGCCGAGCTTCACGAACGAAGGGCCGAGATCCATACACACGAGCCGCACGCGCTCGGGCAGCGAGATGTGCCGTCGTTCTTCCTCGCCGCGTTTCGTCTCGGCCTCGGGCAGCTCCTCCAGCGCGACGCTCATCGTCTCGTCGGCGACGGGCAAGGCGAGCGGGCGATTGCGTCCACCGAAGCCGAGCCGCTGCGCGAGCTCGCCGAAGCCGTGACGGACGAGCACGACGTAGATCTGGCGCAGGCGGCCGAGATCACGAACAGCGTTGACGATCGAGACCATGTTCTGAGGCTTCTAGCGTATGCGCACGACCGTGCCCACATCGTGCGAGCTCGGCAAGGCGGCCGTCCATCCGGCGGGCACGCGAGGCGTGGTCCAGAAGAAGAGCCGTTGCGCGTCGAGGGGCGCGAGGTTCACGCAGCCGTGGCTACGCACGTGGCCGAACGATCGATGCCAGAACGCGCCGTGCAGCCCCACGCCCTTCGCGAAGTACTGCACCCACGGGACGTCCTCCATCCGGTAGTACCGCGTCGCGCCCTCGTCCTCGAGGTTGTCCATGTTCGACGTGAAGAGCTTCGCCCAGATCCGGGACGTGCCGCGTGGCGTCGCCGTCGCGGACCCCTCGCGGCCTTTGCCCGTCGAGACCAGCGTCGCGAACACGGCGCGTTTGCCCTCGTAGGCGACGAGCGTCTGGCTCGCGAGGTCGACGTCGATCCACTTTTCACCGGCAGCGACGTCGACCTCGGGCGGCGGCGCGGCGATCGTCGGGCGGCGGATCTCGGATGATCGGATCCACGCGTCCTCGCCGATACGCGTGAAGCGCGAGCCGCCTGCGGTTTTCTCCTCGAAGAACGGCACGCGTTCGAAGCGCGCGCGGCTCGTCTCCGTCTTGCCGATCGTGCTCGGTTTGGAGAAGACCTTCGCCTTGTCGACGATGACCCACGCGAACGGGAGCACGTCGCTCGGCGCGTCGGGCTTGATCTCCTCGCCACGAAAAGCGAAGGGGCGCGCGGGGCCGAGATCCCGCATCGGCACCCAGAGATCGTTGTGACTTCGGCCGTAACGCGCGCCCTCGACCAACCGCTCCTCGACGATCGCCACCGCGAAGCCCGGCTCGAGTTGCATGTCGGGCGCGCCGATGTCGACCGCGTGAAGTTTTTTGTATGCAAACGATCCGTCGGGACCCACGAAGGAGTACCGGAAGGGCAAACCGTCCGCGGTCTCGCGGATCGCGCGGTAGGCGGCGTCGACGAAGGGGGTTTCGGCGAGCTCGACGGCGTCCTCGCAGACCCACGCGATCGGGCCGACTTCGAGGAAACGACCCTTGCAGCCGGGGCCTCGACGCACGGCGAAGATGGGCAGGTGCACGTCGAGCGCGGCCGATCCGCGGCGCGGCGCGCCTTCCCATGGCGCCGAGAGGATCGGCTGATCGGCCTTCAGGATCCGCGCGCTGACCACGCCCTCCGGCAGCGGCGGCGTATCGACCGCGACCCAGGGCAGCTCGTTCGAGGCGCGCGCGTGCCCCGTGACGAGCAGCGCGGCGAGCGTGAAGGAGAGGAGAGGCGGGGCGTGACGGGTGGCTCGCAGGGCAGGTCCGCGCGAGCCACCCATGTGCATCAGCGGTAGGAGAACCGGACCTCGTGGTCGCAGATCCGGTACGAGTCGCCCTCGCCGATCGCCTTGCGCGTGATGCGCTGGCCGTTGAACTCGACGCCGTTCGTCGAGCCCATGTCGACCATGTAGTACTGGCCGTTCAGGTACTCGACCATCGCGTGCTGGCGCGAGACGTTCGGGTCCTTGATCGTGAGATCACTCGACTGCTTGCCGCGGCCGATGATGAAGCGGTCCTTGTTCACGATGCTCCGCTCGCCGCTGTAGTAGGCGAAGAGCGGGATCGCGCCCGGGATTCCGCCTGCCGCCGAGGGCGCGGGCGGGGCCGGCGCGGGCGGAGGGCCGGGAGGCGCCATGTTCCCGTACTGGGGCGGCGGCGGCGGGGCACCAAAGCCCCCGAGGGCCGACGGCGGCGCGGGCGGGGGCGGCGGCGGTGCGCCCATCATGGGCCCCGGCGGGGGCGGCGGCGCGCCCATCATGGGACCGGGCGGAGGCGGCGGCGCCATCATGGGACCGGGCGGCGGAGGCGGCGGTGCGCCCATCTGCGGCGGTCCAGGCGGGGGCGGCGGCGGGCCTCCTGGCCCCATCGGAGGCGGAGCCGGGGTGTTGGCGCCGGGGGGCGGCGGCACCGAACGCGCGCCGCCAGGGCCCATCGTCTGGCGGTTGGGCGGCGGGGGCGGGGGCGGACCGCCGGGACGCGCCATACCCGTGGGAGGCGGGGGCGGCACGTTCGGGCGCGTCTGCATGCCCGGTTGGGGCGGCGCGGGCACGCTGGGACGCTTGGCCGGCTGCGGGGGAGGCGGCGGTCCACCTGCCATGGAGCCGGTCGGCGGACGCGAGGGTCCCGGCGGCGGGGGCGGCGGCGTGGCGCTCACGCCCGGCGGAGGCGGCGGCGGCGCGCCGAGGCCTTGTCCCGGGCCACCCATCATCGGCGGAGGTCCAGGCGGCGCGCCGGGGCCACCCGACATGCTCGGCGGAGGCGCGAACCCTCCTGGAGGCGGCGCACCGTACGGCGAAGGCGGAGGCGGAGGCGCCCCCATGCCCTGCCCGGGACCCATCATGGACGGAGGCGCGGGCGGCCCCCCGGGACCCATCATGGGCGGCGGCGCGTGCGGCCCCCCGGGACCCATCATGGACGGCGGCGCAGGCGGCCCCCCGGGACCCATCATGGACGGCGGCGCAGGCGGCCCCCCGGGACCCATCAT
>JANMGF010000012.1:0-16145 GCA_031374535.1 Polyangium sp. (in: bacteria) | reverse complement strand
CGCGTGAGGCGCTCGTGCAGAAGAAGCGGATCGTGGGCGATCGGGACCGGGCCGAGGCGTTACGCGCGGAGCAACGCGCGGCGGCGCTGAACATGAAAAAAGAGCTCGAGCGCATGGAGCAGAAGCAGCAGGAGCTCGAGGCGCGCAAGGGCACGATCGCCACGCAGCTTCAGCAGGCGAAGGGGGGCGGCGGGGCCGAGGGGCTCGGCGCGCGGGGCACGGGCGGCGCGTTCGCCGAGTTCCGCCGGATGGAGGACAAGATCGAGGGCAAGGTCGCCGAGGTGGCCGCGGCCCGCGAGCTCGACGACGCGATGCGCGCGGGCGGCCTGTCGGACATGGAGCTCGAGTCGAAGTTCGCGCAGCTCGAAGGCGGCGGGACCCTCGCCAAGGACGGGAAGCCGAGCAATCCCGAGATCGACGACGAGCTGGCTGCGCTGAAGAAGAAGGTTCGGATCGGCTGAAGGGGACCAGGCTCAGGGCTGGTCGGCGCAGCAGCGGAAGCCGACGTTGCTGGTGCCGGTTCCACGCGCCTGATCGGTCGAGCTCTGGCAGTCGAGGCTCGACGGCATGTTGAATACGGAGCCGCCGCGCCGACGACATTTATCCGTCTCCCCCGTCTCGGCGTCGCACGCGTCTTCCCATTCCCAGACGTTGCCGCTCATATCGAAGAGGCCATCGTATCCGCCCTGGCAGTTCGGATATGTCTTGACCTCCGCGACCGAACCGCCCGCGGCATCCCCATTACACGAACCGGCCACGTAAGTGCCGCCGTAGGGGTAACCGAGCGTTCCACCCTTGCTGCAGGCGAAATACCACTGGTTGTCGGCGGCGTTCGTCATGGATAGGTAGTCGGCCGCGCCGCCCGCGATGCTCCCGCAAAGCCGCTTGCCGTTCATCTCGCAATAGGCGTACGCGTCGCACCAATCGACGTAAACGACGGGTTTTTCGTTGATGACCGGCATCTGCGACGGGTTGAACGTCGTATTTTTCTCCTTGCAGATCGGGTGGCTCTGCGTTGATAGCATCGGCAAACTGGCGAGCCACGCGAGATACTGGAGGTTCGTGACCTCGGTGGAGTCGATGCAATACTTTTTGCCGCCCAGCGCGGACACTTCCACCATGGCCGAGGTATCCGGTTCCTGGGGGCACGCGTTCATCGGGCCGCCGCCCGAGCCGCTCGATGAAGATGCGCTCGATGAAGACGCGCTCGACGAAGACGCCCCGCCCATCCCGCCACCCGCGCCGCCCATCCCACCGCCCGCGCCGCCCATCCCGCCGCCCGCTCCCCCGCTGCCGCTCGATGCGCTGCCGGTGCCAGCCAGAGGCGGCGGGACGTCGATCCCTTCGCCTCCGAAACAACCGACCGCGATGACGAGAGGGCAAGCCACGAGCAAGGAAAAAACGCCGACCCGCATCACGCGACGATGACACACGTCGGCCGCGGGCCGCAACGGGGGAGAGATGCCAGGACGAACACGCCACGCCACGGCGTCGTCCCCCGAACGCGGGCGCGCCCCGAGATGCCGCCTACTTCGCCGTGTTGCGGCTGAGCGCCACGACGTTGTCCACCGCGCTCGGGCCCCCGTCACCCACGGTCACCTTCACGCGAGGTTTGGCGCGGAGAAGCGTCACCACCAGCGTGAGGCCCCATCCATCCTCGCTGCGAACTTGCACGGCTCCATGGCTGTCCTCGATCGCCATGATCAGCCGCCCGAGCACCTCGAGCCCCGGCGGCGCCGCGCCCGGCGCGATGAGCACGCGTTGCAGCGCCGACTCGGGCAAACCAAAGCCGAGGCTCCAGTCGAGGATCGAGAGCTCGACGGCCGTGCTCGTCTCACGCACCGAGATCACCGGCGGCTGCGCGGACGGCGATTGGCCCGCCGCCTCGATCATGAACGCTTCGAGCGATCGTTCGAGCGCACCGCGATGCCCGATCACGTGGCCCATGCCCCGCATCGGCTCGATCTTCACCTGCCGCCCCGTCGCTCGCAACGTGCCCGTCACCGCCTGCGCGATCACCTCGGAGAGCGGGAACGCGCCGAGCGGATCGAGCGTGGGCGCCGTCGAGAGTGAGCGGACGTTCGTGGGTTTGTCCTCGGGCTGCTCCACGACCGCCGCGACATACCCGACGATCGAGGTGAAGCCGTCCGCCTTCTGTCGCATGGCCTTGATCGTCAGGACGAACGCGGGCGACGTCCCCGGCTGGCTCCTGCCCGTGATGCCCGCGTCGCTCTGGAGCACGTCGGCCATGCTGGCAGAAGCCTCCTCGTGCGTGCAGCCCGTCAGCGCGACGAGGACCTGGCTCAACTGGATCGATCCGGCCGGAAGCGCGCCGTCGGACGACTCGGGCGGGACCGACACGCCACGCGCGCTGAGCCAGCGTCCGAGCTCGCGGCTCGCGAGTCGTACGTCGCCGAGCGCATCCGCGTAAAGCAAGCCCACGGGCGAGGCGCGGAGGACTTCGCCAAACGTCGCGAGATCCTTGGCAGCGATGTCCGCGCGTTGCACGAGGCGCTCCGAAGGCGGCAAGGGCGCGTCGAGGAGCTTCGATCCGCTCATCGGCTCGCCGTCGCCCACGCTGCCGAGGCGACGCCTGCGCGCGATGAGCGCCATCTCGCGGGCGAGACGCTCGAGCCGCTCGGGCGTGCGCGCGTAGGCAGCCTCGGCCTTCGAGCCGCAGAAAACCAGGAAGCCTTCGGTTTCGCCGAGCGCGATGAGCGGCACGATGAGCGTGGGCTCGCCGGGGTTCTTCAGGAAGTCGGTGACCACGTGTGGCGCGGCGACGCCCTGTTCGTTGAGGAAAGGCCTGCGCCGCACGTCACGCCGTCGCTCGGCGATGAGGTGCTCGCCGACGTCGCCGTCGTCCCAGAATTTGAGGTGCCACTCCGTGGGCGGCAGCTCCGCGGCGAGCACGAAGTCGGCCGGGAACAAGCGACCCGCGAGGCGCCCGAGGCGGGGCCAGAAGACGGCGTCGGACTCGGTCTGCACGCGACGGAAGATGCCCTCGCGACCGAGCAGATCCGAGGTGCGGGTGACCGCGCGACGCCATCCCGAGAGGTCGAGCGAGAACGCGAGGACGGCGCCCGCGAGGATGCCGCCGACGAGGCTCGCCGCCGGCAAGAGGCCCCGTTCCATCGACGCGGCGAGGATCCCTTGCCCCACGATCGTCGAAACGACGCATACCCCGAGCGCGATGAGCGCCGCGCGGATCGACGCGATCCTCCGGACGAACGCGAGGATCACGACGGCGAGCGAAGCGACGAGCGCCGCGAGCCATCGAGGCGCCTCACGACGCGCCCCGCCATCGAGAAGACCACCCAGCGCCGAGGCCACGTGCGTGCCCATCGAGGCCTCCGGTGCGCTCGCGCCGGTGATCCGCACCTCGAACGGTGAATCGAGGGCGGCGATGACCACGCGCCCGGCCGCGACGGACAGCGGGGTTCGTCCTGCCGCAACGTCGGCGAGCGCGACCTTCGGCACGCTCTCGGTCGGCGCAGGCACGATCCACGGCGCCTCCTTGATCCCGAGCGCGGCGAGCACAGGCCTGTCCGTCGGCGGCGCCTCGAAGCCGAGCGCCGTGCCCCGCGCGCCGAGCCGCACGAGCCCCGCGGGCAAGGCCTGGATCGAGGCTGGATCCGCGTTCGGCGAGGCCGCGCCTCTCAGCGTCGTTCGTGCGTTCGTGTCCTTTTGCGGCCTGCAAAACGCGTCGAGCGGAGGGACGATCAAGACGCCGCGCGCATGTCCATCGACGACGAGCTCGGACAACGCGCGCAGGCAAACACCCTCACCGAGCGTCTCGGGCGACGCGTGCACGACGAGCACGTGGGACGACGGGTTGCGTCCTGCGATCGCGCGCAACGTGAGCTCACGGGCCTCGTCGTCGGCCCCGCGCAAAGGCGCGATCGCGGCCGTGATGCCTGCGACCAGGATGGCCGAGGCTTCGAGGCGCGCGCGGCTCGACAGGCGCGAGCGATCCTTGTCGAACGCCATCGGCCGCGGGGCGCGAAAGGGCTTCGGTATCTTGCGTGTCTCGAGCAGGCGTCGGGCGAAACTTCGCATCGAGGGAGGGGTACGGGTTCAGCGTGCGTGGCAAATTTTCTGCCACCGGACCGATGCCCGGCGGAGCTTACCCGTCTCGCTGTGGGTACGTAGATCGTTGCCTTTTCTCGACCCTGGAATATCGACCCGCTCGGTCCCGTGTTACCCCCACGGGCGGGATCGCTGCTGTCTGGAGTCCTCCTCCGAGCGGTCTGGAGTCCTCACGCAGCGTGCCCTTTATACCTCAAAATCATGGTTGCGTGGGCGGAACGAGGGTGCGGTCGATGATGCTACCAGGGCTCGTGCCCAGGATCCCATTTCTCCGTAGCGTCTTCATTGTGCTTTGAGTCCGGGTATTTACGTCCTCTTCCGCCCGGGGCGCGTGCTGCGCATCACCCGGAATCGGTGGATTTTTTCCCGGCATGGAGGGACCATCACCCACCATGCTGTCTTCGCGATTTCCTTCCTCCACCACGGCGCGGGTCATCGCGCTGCTCGTCGTCGTCAACGGCGCGGCTTTTGCCGCGGCCAGCTGCAGCGGTGGCGGCGCAGAGACCTCCGGCGCCGGAGCGGGAATCGCCCAAGGCGGCGCGGGCGGCGTCGGCGGACAAGGGGGCGCCGCGGGGCAAGGCGGCGTCGCAGGGCAGGGCGGAGCGGGCGGCCAGGGCGGCGGAGCAGGCGGCCAGGCAGGCGCGGGTGGCGCAGGCGGCCAGGCAGGCGCGGGTGGCGCGGGCGGCGCCGGCGGGCAGGCAGGCGCGGGCGGCGCGGGCGCGGCGCCGCGCACCGGAAGCGCGTCGAGCAGCTCGAGCAGCGCAAGCTCGTCGAGCTCGTCGAGCAGCTCGAGCAGCAGTTCGAGCAGCAGCTCGAGCTCTTCGAGCGGCGCGGGCGGCGGCGGAGAGCCGGACGCGGGCGAGTTGCCCGACGCGCTCCCCGATTTCACGGACGCCGAGCTCGAGCCGGTGACGAGCATCGACGGCATCCCGAACCCGCTGCCGGGCGTGTATTACGACCTCGGCGTGGCCGATCCGAACGCGGAGTTCCGCTCGCTCGTCGCCTTCCCGATGCGGGACAAGCCGATCCTCGAGGAGCTCGTCCACCAGATGTACGACCCGGGCCACCCGATGTTCCGGAGCTACATGACGGTCGAGCAGTGGATGACCGGGCATGCGCCACCGGAGCTCGATCCGCACCTCGTGAAGCTGTGGCTCGAGTCGCAGGGCTTCCAGGTGCCGTACGTCGCGACGAACCGCATGTTGCTCCAGTTCAAGGGCACGGTCGCGCAGTTCAACGCGGCGTTCCAGACGACGCTGCACCTCTTCGAGCGGGAGAACCCGCAGCCGGGCGGCCCGCTGATCGACGTGTACGGCACGCTCGAGCCGCTCAAGGTCCCGCTCTGGATGGCGCAGCGGATCGCCGGGGTGATCACCTGCGATCTCGCGGCGCCCAAGGGCACCCTCACCCCCGAGGCCGGCGGCGTCATGGTGCAAGCGCCCGTGAACGTGAGCCAGAACGACTCGACGCCCGCGAAGATCGCGAAAGCGTACGGGATCGACGAGCTGCACACGATGGGCTTCCGGGGCCAGGGCGTGAAGCTCGGCGTCACGGTCGGCGCGACGTTCCGGTACAAGGATTTGCAGTCGTTCTGGCAGTCGTACGGGATCATCCGCAACGACCCCACGGTGATCACGACGATGGAGCCGCTCGTCACGCGGTACGTCGAGACGACGCTCGACGTGGAGTGGTCCGGGGCGATGGCGCCCATGGCGGATCTGCTGGTCTACTCGGGACCCGACGCGCGAAACACGTCGATGGTCTACACCCTGAACGAGGCGATCGGGCGCGGCGAGGTCTCGGTGATCACGGACTCGTTCGCGCATCGCGAGGACTCGGAGCCCGCGCCCGTGCGGCTCCAGTACAACGACTCGGCCCTGCAGGCGGCGGCGCTCGGCATCACGGTCATGGCGGCGTCGGGCGACTCAGCCGGCCAGGACACGCCCTCGACGAGCCCGTGGGTGACGGCCGTCGGCGGCACGCGCCTCCTGTGGAACTCGAGCGGCACGACGATCACCAGTGAGCAGGCCTGGGTGGCCTCGGGCTGCGGCGACTCGTTGACCTTCCTGATGCCCGACTGGCAGATGCCGTACGTCACGAACGTGGAGATCCCAGGGCGGCGGGCGACGAGCGACGTCGGTCTGAACGCCTCGCCTGCATCGCCCTACTGGATCTATTACCTCTCCAGCTGGCAGCGGTACGGCGGCACGTCGTTCTCGTCGCCGGTCTTCGCGGGGCTCATGGCCTCGGTGAACAGCTACCGCGCGAGCAACAACCTGCCGAACCCCGGCTGGCTGAACGGGACGATCTACACGAACGCGGGCGTCAAGGGCACGTTCAAGGACATCACCACGAGCGGACCCGCGGGCAAGCTCGCCAAGGCGGGATGGGATTATCCGACCGGATGGGGCGCGCCCAACGCGATGGGGCTCGCGCTCACGCTTCCCTGAACCTCGATCGTTAACTCGACAGCGCGGCCCAGCCGGCGCGAAGATTGCCGTTCCTTCGCGCTGGAGCCCCTAGCCGCAGTCCATGCTGGCCTCTCTCGCCGTCTTCCCCCCCAACGGTCTCGATCGGAGCCTTCACGTCGCCGTCTTGATCGGCCTCGTGCTTGGCACCGTTTTGACCGAGCTCTTCGGCTGGACCTACGCGGGCCTCGTCGTCCCGGGTTACCTCGCGACGATCTTCATCGCGGCCCCGGCGACGGCGCTGTTCATCATCCTCGAGTCGGTCGTCACGTACTGGCTCGTCGCGGGCGTGGGCCGGTGGGTGACGAACCTCGGCGCGTGGTCGGCGGCGTTCGGGCGCGAGCGGTTTTACCTGTTCATCGTCGGCGCGGTGCTCGTGCGGCTGCTCTTCGAGGGCGTCATCGTGCCACGCGTCGAGGCGCAGTACGGCTTTGCGCACTCGCGTGAGCTCTACAGCGTGGGGCTCGTGCTCGTCCCGCTCGTGTCGAACACGTTCTGGAACGCGGGCATCATGAAGGCGTTCCCGCGCGTCGCGTTCGTCACGGTGTTGACGTGGGTCTTGCTCGTGCTCCTCCTGCGCACGACGAACCTCTCGGTGTCGCGTTTTCAGGTCATCAACGAGAGCCTGTCGATCAAGTTTCTCGAGTCACCGAAGGCGCAGATCATCCTCGTCATCGGCGCGCTGCTCGGCGCGCGCAACAACGTGCGCTACGGCTGGGACTACAACGGCATCCTCGTCCCGGGCCTCCTCGCCGTCGCTTGTTACGAGCCGCTGAAGCTCGTGACGACCACGGTCGAGGCGCTGCTCGTGTACGGCGCGTCGAAGTTCTTGATGAGCGTTCCGCCCTTCTCGCGCATGCTCATCGTCGGCCCGCGGCGCATGCTGATGTGTTACATCACGGGCTTCTTCGTGAAGATGATCCTCGGGTTCGCGCTGGCGCGCTTCTGGCCAGGTGTCCCGATGATCGATTACTTCGGCTTCGGATATCTCCTGCCGAGCCTCTTGGCGGTGAAGATGTGGAACAAGGACCACATCGGCATCGTCGTCATGCCGACGCTGCAGGTCTCGATCACCGCATTCCTCGTGGGAAACGGGATCGGATACGGGCTCGTGAAGGTCGAGGGGCTGCTCGTTCCGCGCGTGGAGCTCTCGGAGATCGCTGCGATCACGAGCGGCGCGAGCGTGCCGTACGAGCTTTTGCTGGGTGATACGGGGCCGAGGCCGAGGCCCGCGGCGGAGCGATCGGCGGGGATCGTGGCGGTGGAGGTGGCGCTCGAGGTCGCGAGCGAGGTGGACGCGTACGTGCTCTCGCCGAGCGCGGAGGAGGTCTCACCGCGGACGCTGACGGCGGCGAAGACCGCGGGGCTCGTGGTGCTCCGCGAGGAGAAAGGCGGCTGGGTCGTCGGGCGGCCTCGGGCCTCGGAGGTGGATCCGGACAACGTGACGCCGGCGCCGCGTTTCGCCGTGCGTCCGAAGGCAGCGCCGGGCCTCGTGCAGCGGCGAGGCGGCTTCCTGGTGCTCGCCGTGCCCGAGGGACCGGGCTCGACGTTGCCCGCGCTGGCGCACGCGGCGGCCGAGGCGCTCGGGGCGCGGGCGATCGTGCTCCTGTCACGGCACGAGGGGCAACGAGCGCTCGACGAGGCGTTTGCGGCGGAGCTGGGAAAGCGGCTCGGGCTCGATCAGATGCTGGTGGTCGACGCGAACGGGGACGCGGCGCCCGGCGTGAGCGCGGTCGGGTCGGTGCCGGAAGGGTTCGACGTGATGGCGCTCGGGCGTTTGCTCGGCGAGGGCGTGACGCTCTCGTGGAGGGCGCCGGCGCAAGGGACGTCGCAGAGGCCGTGGTCGAACGCGCCGACGTTACACGTGCCCAAGGCGCTCGCGGAGGAGGTCGCGGGGGCGCTTTTGGGTCCACGCGAGATCGAGGTGTGGTCGGGCGGGTTCCGGCAGGAGCTCGTGAGCCGGGTCGTCGCGTTGACGTCGGTCGGAGCGGCGGGGTATCGGGGCCCGACGATCGAGGAGCTGCGCCTGTTCGACGCGACGCTCGCGCGGCGCTTGACACACGCGGGCAAGGAGCCCGGCTGGACGGCGTGGGAGCGTGCGGTCGCGGCGAGGCTGGGGTTCGCGATCGTGCGTGTCCAGCAGCCGGACGGCGAGCTCGAGGCGTGGGGGCTCGTGGAGGACGACGCGAGCGGGCGGCGCGGAAACGCGAGCATCTTCGTGAAGGTGGAGCGCGCCGAAGAGGTGGTGGCGCCCGGTGACATCCTCATCGAGGTGCCGGCGCCACGCTGGGAGATCGGGACGTTTGGCGGGGGTTTGTCGCTGTACGAAGCGCTCGGGGCGCGTGGGCTTTTGCTCGCGGGCGCGCTGCCGGGCGCGGATCCACGCGGGGTCGCCGATCCGCGGCGCAGGGTGTCGCGGCGATCGTTTTTCCAGCGCGCGCACGAGGTTTGGCTCGGCGAAGGCAAGAGCGGCATCAGCTTGCAGGGCATCGCGCCGGAGCGGGATTACACGGGGGATCTCGTGGTTTCGTTCGGTCGCGAGGTGATCCGGCGCGAGCAGGTGCCCGTGTGGGCGGGGCCCATGGTGGAGGTCTTCGGCGACCTCGGGCTCCGCGTGGGCATGTTCGACGGGGCGCGCGAGCACGCGCCGTACAACGGCTCGGCGGATCTCGCGATGAGTTACGCGCGCAAGTTCGCCGATGGACGTTTCGCGCTGGTGTACATGTCGGGCGAGCTGCGAAAGGCGATGAGCGCGGTCGAAGGCGACGGCGTGTTGACGCCACGGCTCGGGCGGCTCGGGATCGATCTCGGATCGGAGGACGTCGCGGCGCGCGCGTTCGAGCTGCTCGCGTGCAAGCCCAAAGAGGCGAAGAAGGACGAGATCGGCAAGGGGAAAAAGAAGGGCAAGGACGACAAGGCGAAGGACGACAAGGCCGTCGAAGAGACAAAGACGCGTTGCCCGAGCTTCGTGGCGGACGCGGCGAGCCGGTGCGATGTCGATGAGCGGCTCGAGAGCTTCGAGCGGTACCTCGACCAGAACAACCCGTTCGATCTGCGCGCGGCGATCAAGAACGATCGGGCGTGTCACGTCGAGGTGGTCCGGGACGCGATGTCTCGGCGGATCTGGGCGACGGTCGCAGAGCCTGGGCAGGTCGTGCTGGTGCCGCTCGGAACGTCGCGGGTGCCACGCGCGCCGAAGCCACTCACCACGATCGTCCGGGTGCGGCGCGCCATCGCGACCGGTCTGACCAGCGTGCGGGTGACGGACGGGCCGTGATCATCCGATGGTTCATCGTCGCGGCGGTCTTCTTCGGCTGGGCGGCCTTGCTCTGGCCGCTCGGCGCGCCGCCGCCTGCGTCGCACCTCGCGTTGCCAGCGATGGACGAGATCCTCGCCTACCGCGTCGATCCCGTCGCGCCCGTGGCCGTGAAGGTGCCCTCGTCGATCGACGCCGTGGTCGTGTCGACCTGGGCCCTCGTGCCCCGCACGACGGCGTGTGATCCCAAGGCGCGTTTTTCGTACGGTTTCGAAGCAACGTTCGTCGACGAGAACGGCAAGGACGTCCAGACGCACCGGTTCGAGCTGGAGAGCCGGCTCTCGTGTGACGACAAGGATGGCGCCACGGCGGGCGAGTATGCCGCGCGGGTCGCGCAAGGCGACGAGTGGGTGCTCGATCCACGCACGGCCACGATCACGACCCGGGAGCTCTTGCCCCGCGGCGGCGTGATGCGGATGCGGGGGCTGTTGATCTCGGTGAAGGACGTGCTCGCGCGCGTGGAAGGCCGGTACCGGCGTGGATCGTACGAGCGCAGTTTCTACGAGTTGAGCCTCGACGACGAGGATCGATCGCGCGTCGTGTCGGACATGACCTCGCTCGGCTTCGAGGATCTCCCCGAGGCGGCGCGATCACGTGCGCTCTCCGGCTGGGACAGGCGCCTCGACGCGGCCGGGCTCGAAGGCAAGGACTACACGTTGCGGCGTCTTTTGCTCCGCAACTATCGCACGCCTTTCCCCGCGGCCGCGGGCACGGTGCCGGGGTATTTGATCGGCGAGAAGCATGCGGCGGCGGTCAACGTGATGGGCGCCGTCGAGCTCGACGTGCTCGCGCCGCCGGGGCGATCGGTGCAGATCAGCGAGGGCGGAGGCGGCGGCACGCGGATGCTCACCGTGCCCGAGGACGGCGTCTTCCACGTCTCGTCGTCACGCATCCAGCCGCGCACCTTCGTCCTCGAGGGCAAGGGCGACGATTTCCTCGTGCGGTTCGTCCTGCCAAAGCCCTACGACCGCGCGCAGATCGGCGACCTCATCGCGCTGCCGTTCGAGGGAGACCGGCTCGAGATCCGGCCCGATGTGCGGGTCGTGAAGTACTTGAAGCTCGATCCCGAGCGGCCCGTCATCGCCCGCGTGGCGCCCGAACAACCTTACCTCGGCCTCTTGCTCCGCGCAGAGTTGCCCGAGGGAGGCGCGCCCGACTCGATGTCCGGCACCGTCGTCGCGCGCTGGGGCCCCGGTCCGAACGATCGCGCCGAGCTCCGCCAGACCTTGCCCCGCTCGCGCTTCGAACGCTGGGGGCGGCCCCGCGACCAGGCCGCCGAGGGCGCGCTCGCCACCGGCAGCGACAAGACCGAGGCCGACGCGACCGACCCGCGCCGCACGATCCTTCGTATCCCCAAGGGCGCCACGAAGATCGAGATCCTCGGCGACGCCCACATGCGCGTGCATCTGCGGGTGCTCGATCCGGGCGTTCCCGAGGACATCCTGCGTATGCCTTACCGCGTCACGCTCGCGGAGAACGAGATCTGGCGATACGCGCCCTTCGACGTGCGCACCTGGACGCCCATCCGCGCCGAGAACCAGAACGAGCTCGAGCGCCAGGGCCGCATCGCCGATCTTTACGAGCAGGTCCGCATCGAGCTCCGGGGCAAACCCTCGCCCTCGGAGGCCGGCCAGAAACCCGAACGTTCGCTCGTCCCGGATCAGGCGCCCGTTCGACGGCGTTTCCTCGCGCCGTACGAGGTCGCCGCGAAGGAGCTCTTGCCGAACGACGGCTGGACGCCGCTCGATCTCGAAGATCCGATCAAGCTCGGGATCGGTTATGCGGGGGCCCGCGGCGGGCGGCTCAAGGTGCTCTACCGGGCGCATCCATCGCGGCTCGGCAAGCTGGCGGAGCTCTGGATCGATGGGAAAAACGTAGTCGAGCAGCCGATCGCGTCGCTCTCGGGCGCGCTGCGGGCGAGCCTCTCGGCCGGCATCCACGACATCCAGGTGAAGGGCATCGGCGAAGGGATGGCCTACGCGGACGCGGCGCCGTGGGAGGGCGGGGCGATCATGCGGCGCCGCGACGTGTTCGAGTTGCCCGCGCGCGAGCCGCTCACCTTCACGTTCCGGCAACGCCGCGGCGAGTCGCTCACGCTCGTGCTTTTCGTGATCACCGAGGCGTCGGCGCGCCCGTTCCTGATCCGCTACAGCATCGACGGCGGCAAACCTGCGCGGCAGAAGGGCTCGTTTTTCAGGTCGATCACCACGTCGAGCGGCGAGCTCTCGGGGCGCACGGGCGACGCGGGCATGGGGCTGCTCTGGGAGGCGCGGAGGACGGCGAAGGAAGCGCGGACAAACCCGGACGGGTTTGCCCGGGTCAAGATCCCGGTCGGCGACGACCTCGAGCCCGGGATCCGGACGATCAAGATCGAGAGCGTCGATCGCGTGTGGATCGGGGCCGTGCTCGTGGGTCAGATGCCGCTGCCCGGGGATCTCGAGCCGAGGTTGTGGTCGGAGGACGATCTATGAAGACGACACCCCGCTTTGCATGGATCGCCACGACGATGCTCGTCGGTTGCTCCACGCCGTCCTGCCCGAAGAGCCCGAGCTCGCTCGGCGCTTGTCCCCCGTCGGATGCCGGCGCCATGATGGCCGTCGTGGACGAGGAGGCGACAAAAGCGCTCGAGGAGCGGCTCGCCAAGCTACGCAAGGGCGGTCGCAAGACCGTGTCGTACAAGGCGCCGACGAACGACGAAGAGCGCGCGTATGCCGCCTGGGTGCGTGACGCGCTCGTCGCCGCCACCGAACGCAAAGAGCCGCCGAAGAAGGCGCCCGAGGGGTTTTCGTTGCGGGTGCTCGGCGACGTGTGGGTGCTCGAGGAGACGCGGCGCAAGAAGCGGGGCGCAGGCGCGCTCGTGATGCGGACCGGGCGCGCGCGGCCGATCCTCGTGGAAGCGCCGCACACGTTTTTCGACGCGGGCACGTTGCCGATCGCGCTTTCGGTGTTCGAGGCGCAGGCCGCACGCGTGCTGATGGTGAACACGGTTCATCGCTACATCGACAGGCCGGCGGAAGGCGGGAAAGACGGCGGGGCGAAGGAGCCCGTGGCAGCCGTGGGTGACGACAAGGACGACGACGAGAAGGGCGAGATCGAGGACGACAAGGCCGTGGTCGAGGAGGAGCCGGCTGGGCTCGATCTCGACGAGACGGATGATCCGGACGCAGGAGCGCCGGTCGTGGCCTCGGACGTGGCGCATACGGATCGATCGTTTTTCCACGCGGCCCACCGCGAGCTCGTGGCCCTCTTGCCGGGCGCGGTCACGGTGCAGATCCATGGGTTTCGCGACGACAAGGTCGAGGGCACGGGCGTCATCGTGAGCGCCGCAAAATCGTCCGGCGACGCAGCAGGGCTCGCCGCGCGCCTCACGCCTGCCCTCCCGGATACCCGCGTCCAGATCTACCCGACCGACGTCTCGATCCTCGGCGGCACGATCAACCAGCAGGCGCGCGCCTGCCGCGAGCTTGGCGCGCCTTTCTTTCACATCGAGATCGCGCGTACGCTCCGCGATGGGCTCGGCTCCGACAAGGCCAAACGCGCGCGCTTCGCCGCTGCGCTCGATCCGATCTTCGTGGGGAAGCCGCCGACGACCCCATGAGCCGAGGGACTCGTTTCCGTCTCACCGCCGCGCTCGCGCTCGTCCTCGGCCTCGCCTCCGGCCCGACGCGCGCTGCCGAGCCGAACCTCGATCCCCCCGGCTGGGTCGCGCCGGCCCGCGCCCGCGTCGCGCCCCTCTCGCTCGAAGCCGCCACCCAGGGCTCCGCCGTCGACGTCGATCCACGCGCGCCCATCCCCCTCACGCCTGGCAAGGTCCTGCTCTTACCGATCGAGCCCGGCGATCGCGTCCGCCTCGAAGGCCCCGTCTCCGCCGTCGGCCTCGGCTCCGGCGTGCGCGACGTGCCCGACGTCGTCACGTGGATCCCGCTCCCCTCCCCGATCCCCGCCACCAAGTCCCCCGAAGCCCGCGTCGTCGACGTCCCCATGTGGACCGGCGCCCGTTTCCTCGTCGTTCGCACGGACAAACCCGCCCCCATCACCGCCTCGATGGGCAGCCTCCTCCGCTCCTCGCTGACCTGGCACCGGCTCGACGAGGACGTCGCGCGCTGGCTGCGTGATCCCTCCGCCCCCCTGCCCGAAACCTCCATCCCCGAGGCCGCCGCGCACCTCCGCTGGCTCGCCGCCGCCCATCGCGCGCTCGACGCCGCCCCCGCCGACGCCACCCGCGACTGGCTCACCGTCCGCTGGGTCGAAAGCTCCTTCCTCGTCCGCCCCCTCGTCGAGCCTTATTTCGTCCGCCGCCCCGTCCTCCTCGAAGGCGGCCGCGCCGCGGAAAACCTCACCCCCGAGCCCGACGCTTCCCCGTGGCGCCTCGTACTCGCTTCCCGCGGCGCCCTCGCCGCCAAGGCAAACAGCGTCGTCGTCGAGGCCCCCGCCGCCGACGTCGCCCGCCTCTCCATCCAGGCCCGCGGCATCGGCGCGGCCCGCGCGATCGTGCGTGTGGGTGACCTCGTGGTCCGCGAGCTCGTCTGGGACGTCGCGACCCGCACCGCCGACGCCGATCGATGGACCGCCACCCAATCGATTCGCGTCGCCTTGCCCATCGCGACCCGCCGCGTCTCGATCGAGGCGCTCGAAGGCGAGATTGCCGTCTCCGTCGCCGCCTTCCGCAAACGCACCGACGTCCTCGATGTGATTCCACGCGCCCGTGATCGCGAAGCCCGCCTCGACGCCCTCGACGCCGGCGCCAAGGACCCTGCCGCCGCCGCCGTCCTCCGCCTCGCCGCCGCCGCCGACCGCACCGGCGCCGCGAGCGACGCCGACGCCGTCCAGAAACGCGCCCTCGAAGGCGACGTCCCCCCGGCCCTCCGCGCCTTCCTCCTCGCCGAAGCCGTCCGCTGGGCCACGACCCCCGAAAAGGCCCGCGAGACCGCCGAAAAAGCCTTCGACCTCACCCGCGCCCTCCCGTCCGGCACCGCCGGCCCCGTCCTCCGCGCCGCCCTCGAACACCTCGCCGCGGCCCACACACGCCAGCTCCCTCCTCTTTCCAACGCTTGGGGGCTACGCTCGGACGAGCCGAGCTACGCCCCCAAACCCCCGCGACCGTGGGATCGCCCTCTCCCCGAGGCCCTCCACGACGACGACCGCGCCGCCCTCGAGGCCCTGCGCGCCATGCTCTCGCCTCTCGAAGACGGCCGCCGCCCCGCGTCCGCGCCCCTCGCCGAACGCTACGCCTGGCTCCACGGCGACCTCCCCGGCGCCGCCAACCGCGCCCGCCAGACCTGGGTCCGCGAGGCGCCCTGGGACACCCTCGACGCGCCCGCCGGCGCCACCCTCTGGAACGACATCAGCGTCCCCTTCGACGCCTTCGGCAACACCCGTTGCCGCCTCGTCGGCACCCGCGGCCTACGCTGGACCGTCCTCCGCGAGGGACGCGCCGACCTCGACATCCTCCCACCTCCCCCGCCAGCCACCCACACCCGCCTCCTCGTCGTCTCCGGCCAGACCGACCCTGCCCCCGAGACCTCCCTCTCCATCGACGGCCTCGCCGCTGCCGTGCACACCGGCGCTGGCCTCGGCACCTCGATCGCCGTCACCCCTGGCCGCCACGCCTTCGAGCGCCCTGCCGGCGCCGTCCCCCTCTACGCCCGCATCCCCCGCGACGGCACCGCCCCCTGCGACACCCTGCGCGAGCTCACCCGCTGGATCCGCGTCCAGGGCGACGCCCGTTTCCGCGTCCCCGACCCGGGCCGCGCCACCGTCGCCCGTGTCGTCGTCCACGCCACCGAAGGCGGCTCCCGCAAGCCTCGCCGCGTCCACGTCCGCGTCGGCGACCGCTCGTACGAGGCCTGGATCGACCACGGCGCCACCGGCTCGATCGAGGTCCCCGTCCCTGCCGACGTCGGCGAAATCAAGGTCGAAACCGAGGAAGAAGTCCTCCTCCGCGTCTCGGCGCGCCTCCATCCCCGCCGCGCCCCCGAGCCCCGAATCCCCGGCGCCTCCCGCGAGACCGCCCCCGACGCCGTGGCCCTCCTCCTCGCCCGCGTCCGCGACGCCACCCGCGCCCTCGAAAAAGCCCCGCCCGCCGAACGCGACGACCTCCGCAAGACCCGCGCCCTCGCCCTCGACGCCCTCGGCTACCCCACCCTCGCCGCCCTCGACCGCGCCGGCGAGATCCCGCTCGAAGCCCTCGAAGACCCCGACACCGCCCCCACCCAGGCCCTCCTCTTGCCCGCCGGCAGCCCTGCCGTCGTGCCCCTCGGCCTCGTCCCCCG
>JANMGF010000002.1:0-1031 GCA_031374535.1 Polyangium sp. (in: bacteria) | reverse complement strand
GGGCACCTACGGCTTCACGCAGTTCACCGTGAACATCACGGCGCCCTCGAACGCGACGAGCGCGCGTTTCTACTTCAAGGCCTTGCCCCCGGCGATGGGCGAAGCGCGGATCTTCGTCGACGACTTCGACCTCATCCTCTGGGAGAAGAGCTCGGCCTACGCGCTGAACGGCTTCACCATCCCCGCGCCGAACAACTGGAGTCACGTGCGTTTCACCAACGTGGCCACGGGCGTCGCGACGCTCGGCGTGACCCTCGGGCACCGCACGTTCTCGCTGCTTTAGCCCGCCGCCTCTTCCCCCAGAAGCTTTGACCAGAAAGCTTTCACCTCGTCGATGCGCTCCGTGCGCGCGGCCGGCGGGAGCCCGCTCAGAAGAAGCGTGCCGTAACCACGCGTCCGCACCCGACGATCGAGGATCGCCACGATCCCCCGATCCTGCCGCGTCCGGATCAACCTGCCGAACCCCTGCTTCAGCGTGATGGCCGCCTGCGGCACCGTGTAGGAAGCGAACGGGCTCTGCCCCGCCTGCTCGATCGCCTGCGACCGCGCGACGACCACCGGATCCGTGGGCACGGCGAAAGGGATCTTGTCGATCACGACGAGCCGAAGCGCGTCCCCGGGCACGTCCACGCCCTCCCAGAAGCTCATCGTCGCCACGAGGACCGCGTCGTGCGCCGCGCGAAACTTCGAGAGCAACATCCGCTTCGGCGCTTGCCCCTGCACCATGAGCGGCCCCGGCACCCGGCCCGCGAGCGCGCGCCCGAGCGCCACCATCGCGCGGTTCGACGTGCAAAGGACGAACGCACCGCCGCCCACGATGCCGACGAGCTCCACGATCCGCTCGGCCGAAGCCGCGAGAAACGAGTGATCCGAGACCTCCGGGAGATCCCGCGGCGTGTAGAGGATCGAGCGCGCCGCGTAGTCGAAAGGCGAAGGCACGACGAGCTCGTCGACCGGCACCGTGACGCGCTCGTCGAGGCCGAGGCGCGAGCGCAGGAACTTGAAGTCGCCGGCCTTCGCCGTCATCGTCG
>JANMGF010001561.1:0-22986 GCA_031374535.1 Polyangium sp. (in: bacteria) | reverse complement strand
GTTTTCGCCGGGGTTCGTCCGTTCGTGGAGCGAACGAGCGAACCCGTCGCCCGACGTCGGTGACGCGCGCCCCGAAACCGACTAAACCACCGGCATGACGCAGCGCGCCCCCCGTGTGGGGATCATCATGGGCAGCAAGAGCGACGCGGAGACCCTACGAAAAGCCGCGGAGATGCTCGATCGCCTGGAGGTTCCGTACGAGATGCGCGTGGTCAGCGCCCACCGCACGCCGGACCTCCTGTTCACCTACGCGGAGCAGGCCGAGGAACGCGGCCTGCAGGTGATCATCGCCGGCGCGGGCGGCGCCGCCCACCTGCCCGGGATGGTGGCGGCCAAGACGATCCTTCCCGTGCTCGGGGTGCCCGTCCAGTCGCACGCCCTGCACGGGCTCGACTCGCTCCTCTCCATCGTGCAGATGCCGGGCGGCATTCCCGTCGGGACCTTGGCGATCGGCGACGCGGGCGCGAAAAACGCGGCCCTGCTCGCCGCCTCGATCCTGGCGCTCCACGACCCCGCTCTGCGCGAGCGACTCGAGGTCTTCCGGGCCGAGCAGACCCGGGCCGCGCTGGAAAGCGAGGTTTGACCCCGTGACCTCCCACGGACCCATTCTCCCCGGACGCACGGTGGGCATTCTCGGCGGCGGACAGCTCGGCCGCATGTTCGCCATCGCCGCGCGGCGCATGGGTTACCGCGTGCACGCGCTCGATCCCTCGCAGGACGGGCCCGCGGGGCAGGTGGCGGACGTCGAGTACGTCGCGCCGTACGAGGACGTCCACGCAGCGAGGCGTTTTGCCGAGGCGGTCGACGTCGTGACGTTCGAGTTCGAAAACGTCCCGTCGGAGACGCTCGCCGCCGTGGCCGAGCTCCGGCCCGTCCACCCCTCGCCCGCCGTGCTCGATACGTGCAGGCACAGGCTCCGCGAAAAGTCATTCCTCGCGCGTGGAGGGTTTCCGGTGGCGGCCTTCGCCGAGATCCGCACCGAGGACGATCTCCATGCCGCGCTCGTTCGTCTCGGCACACCGGCGATCCTGAAGACGGCCGAGTTCGGGTACGACGGCAAAGGGCAAGTCCGGATCGACGCGCCGGCCGAGGCAAAGGCTGCGTTCGCGGCGCTCTCGGGCAAACTCGGCGTGCTGGAGGCGTTCGTCCCGTTCGCGTGCGAGCTCTCGGTGGTCGTCGCGCGTTCTCTTTCGGGCGAGGTCGTCCCCTTCGAGGTCGCCGAGAACCGGCACGCGCGCCACATCCTGGACGTCTCGCTCGCGCCGGCGGGCGTCCCTCTTTCGACACGCGCGCGCGCGTCGAAGCTCGCCTGCGACATCGCGCGGGCGATCGACCTCGTGGGTGTGCTCGGCGTGGAGATGTTTTACCTGCCAAACGGTGACATCGTGGTCAACGAGCTCGCGCCGCGGCCGCACAACTCGGGGCATTACACGGTAGACGCCTGCGTGACGAGCCAGTTCGAGCAGCAGTTGCGGGCCGTGTGTGGTTTGCCCCTCGGCGAGCCGACGCTCCTCCGTCCGGCGGCCATGGCGAACCTGCTCGGGGATCTGTGGGAGCACGGCGAGCCTCGGTGGGATCGGGCCGCGGCGTTTCCGGACGTGAAGATTCACCTGTACGGCAAGAGCGAGGCGCGTCCCGGGCGCAAGATGGGGCACCTCGTGGCCATGGCGGAGACGGCGGAAAAGGCGGCCGAACGCGTGCTCGCGGCGCGGAGGGCGCTCGTCAACGAAGCGGAGGAAGTCCCGGTCCCGTGAGCAGGTGACGCACCCAGGCCTCGTTCGCCTCTTCGAGCCGGCCGGCCGCTTTCTCCCGCGCGTGATCGTCCGCGTAGCTCTGAACGTACCCCGCGTACCAGACGAACACCTGCGCGCGGATCTTCTCGACGGCGAGCGCGGCGATCGTGGTCTCCATGTTCGCGTCGGAAGGGGGCCGCAAGGGATCACCCGCGGCGACCTCGAGGCAGCGCCCGGACTCGGCGCGGAAAGTCTCGTCGCTCGCGCGTGTGGTGAAAGGCTCCGGCGGCAAGGCCACGGCCTCGGGCACGCCGAGCACCTGGGCCCGCAGCGTGAGCGACGTGGAGGCGCTCCACGTGTGCCGCTCGACGCCGTAGTTGTGCGTGCAGATCCGGTCGATCAGGATCGTCGTGGGCGTCCTGCGTAGCCGCGCGACGGCGCGCTCCCAGTCCTCCCGCGCGTCGGTGACCTTCTGCTGCGCGCCTTCAAGCTCCTGCTCCTTGCGCGTGAGCTCGTCCTCGGCCTCGTCCTCGCGAAGGCTCGCGCCATCCCGCGTGCGGAGCGCCGCCGCGTGGCGATCCTCCTCGTCCTTGCAGACCTCGATCGTCTTGCGATTCGACCGGCACCGATCGAGCGCGTCGCGGAGCCCTCGCTCCTCCGCCTTGGCGCGATCGTGGGCGTTCGTCGCCTGGGAGAGGGCCCGGCGCGTGTCCTCGACGGTCTTTTTCGCGCGCCTCGCCGTACCTTCGCCGCCGCGGGCGCGGCGCTCGGCCTCGTCGACTTCGCGCGAGGTGGCGTCGTAGGCGGGGTTCGGGACGCGATCGGTGCCGCAGACGTACTCGCAGGTGCGGGCGAGCGTGGAGACCTCGTGCCCGCGCAGGAGGGCGTCGAAGGAGGCCTGGATACGAACGCCGTGCGCGTCCGCGGCGGGCTCCCGATCCGTCGTGGTGACGAGCCGCGCGCGTGCGTCCGGCGTCCATCGCAAGAGCGCGATCTCCACGAAGGCCGAGACCGCGCTCGCCCTGGTATCGACCGGTTTTTCCACCACGAGGACGAACCGGAGCTCGTCCTCGAGCGCGCGCCGCAGATCCTCGGCGCGTTGCTTGGTATCGCGAAACCCCGGGCGGGCCGCTTCGACCTCGCGCAACGCGAGCAGGCCGTTGCCACGTTTGTCCTCGGCGATGTACCGAAGGGCGCGGTCGTAGGCGCGTGTCGCGATTCGATCGAGGACCCGGCCTTCGAGGACGGCGGCGGCCTGGTCGTTCGGGTCGTTTTGCCGCGCCGCGCGCGCGAGAGCGAGGGCCGCGTCGTCGTCGTCGTCGTCCTGGCCACGCGCGAGGAGGGCTTCGGCCTTGACGAACACGGCGGCGCGCACCTCGACGTAGGTGCGCCGCGCGTCCTGGTTCAGCGGGTCGACGAAGGCCGCGTCCCGGGCCAGGAACAGGGCCTTGGCGAGCTCTCCACGCTCGAAGGCGGCCCGGCTCTCTGCCAGACGCGTCGCCGATTGCTTGCGCCGCGCGCCCGCGAGCCTTCGTGGTGCTTCGTCCTCGTCCGGATCGATCCGCGTCGCGCGTTCGTACTCCGCGGCCGCCGCGTCCCAGTCCCCCGCGCGAGCGAACGCGTCGCCACGCGCGAGGGCGTTCTTGTACGCGCGTCCGCAGCCCGCCGCCGAGAGCGCAAGCGCCGCGGCGAGGAGCAAGGCAGGCAGGGCGAGGCGGCGGGGAGGTCGAAACATCCGATGAACGACGCTCGAAGACGTATGGAATTCGCGCGCGCGGGCGTCAAGAACTTGCGGACGAGGCGCTCAGGCCTGCATCCGCGAGAACGACCGCACCGCGAGCATCGCGAGCGCGGCGAGCGTCACGAGCACGACGCCCGCATCGACCCAGATCGGGAAATGGTGCACGCCTACGCACAGGCCCCGCGTCGCATCGACCGCGTACGACATGGGGTTCACCTGCACCACGGCGGCGAGCGCGGGCGGCAGGTCTTCCAGCGGATAAAGCGCGCCCGAGAAAAAGAAGATCGGCTGGATCAAGAAGTTCACGATCCCCCCGAACCCCTCGAACGTCTTCATGCGTGAGGCCACGGTGATCCCGAGCGCGCTCACGGCCATGCCGAAGGCCAGGAGCAAGGGAATCGCGAGCAGCGCGCCCAGCGGATCGATCCGCGCGCCGAGCAGGGGCGCGACGAGGAGCACGACCGAGACCTCGAGGAGCGCCGTCACGCTCGACGCGAGCATCTTCGCGAAGACCAGCGTCGCGCGTGGAACGGGCGCGACGAGCAGCTCCTTCAGAAAACCGAACTCGCGATCCCACACGATCGATATCGCCGAGAACATGCTCGAGAACAGCACGGCCATCGTGGCGACGCCGGGCACGAGGAACGAGACGAAATCGACGCCGTTCTCGCCCGTATCGAAGGCTTTGCGCAGGCCGAAGCCGACGGCGAGGAGCCAGAGCAGGGGCCGCACGAGGGTCGCGACGAGGTTCTGCCGGTCGCGCAGGAACTTCACGACGTCGCGGCGGGCGAGGTGATAGATGACCTCCGCGTGCACGTCTATCTCCGCCGCGCCATGGCGCGCATCGTGTCGCGCCCGGCGTCGCCGTTGCCGTTGCGGATTTGACGGCCTGTCAGGGCGAGGAACACGTCGTCGAGGGTCGGCCTGCGGACGGCGATCCCCGTGAGCGCGACGCGCGCCTCGGAGACGAGCTCGACCACGAACGCCTCGCCGTCCTCCACGTGGAAAGAGAGCCCCTCCTCGGTCCTTTCGGCCGTGAGTCCATGACGCTCGAGGAGCAGCTCGCACAGAAGCGCGGGCTCCTTCGTCCGCACGAAGACCACGTCTTTCCCCACGTTCCGCTTCAGCGCCTCGGGTTTGTCCTCGGCGACGATCCGCCCGTGGTCGATGATCGCGATTCGATCACAGTGCTCGGCCTCGTCCATGTAATGGGTCGTCAGGAACAGCGTCAGGCCGCTCCGGTCGCGTAACGCGCGGAGCACCTCCCAGGCCTTTTTTCGTGTCTGCGGGTCGAGGCCGGTCGTCGGTTCGTCGAGGAAGAGCACGCGCGGGCGGTGCACGAGGCCGCGGGCGATCTCCAGCCTGCGTTTCATCCCGCCCGAGAACGTTCGGACGAGATCTCCTTTTCGATCCGAAAGCTCCACGAACGCGAGGGCCTCGTCGAGGCGCGCGCGCCGCTCGGCCCGGGGCACGCCGTACACGACCGCGTGGAGCTCGAGGTTCTCCTCCGCGGTGAGGCGATCGTCGAGCGACGGATCCTGGAAGATGACGCCGATCGCGCGCCGTACGTCTTCCGGGTTTTTCGTCACGTCGAAGCCCGCGAGCCTTAGCACGCCGCTCGTCGGCGCGAGCAACGTGCAGAGCATCTTGATCGTCGTGGTCTTGCCGGCGCCGTTCGGCCCGAGAAACCCGAAAATCTCGCCTTCTTGCACCGTGAAGCTCACGCCGCGGACGGCCTCGACGTCGCCGAAGCGTTTCGAGAGGTCACGGACCTCGATCGCGGGGGGAGGGCTCATCGTGTACGGAGCGAGCGGGTGCGGGGCGTCTTCTTACGCCCTGCAAGCCGGGGGCCGCAAGGGCCGGAGGGGCCGGAACGCCCCGGGCGCGCGACGCTACCCGAGGGTCCTCCGCTCGTAAAGGGAGCGCGGCCCCGAAGTCACGCGGATCAGTGACGAACAATGTCCGACCTGCCGCCCGAAACGGCGAACCCCCGTTTTTCGCGCGAATTGCCCTCCACCCGTTCGCCATTCTCGGACGTACGGACGAACAATGTCCGACCACCCTGAATCCGGAATGGACAGTCGCGTCGAAGGGTCGCACATTCAACGAACCAGACGCGACGCGGGTCGTGACAATCGGAGGCTTGGTTATGATCGACAACAGGATCGAGGTCGTCTTCAGCTTTGACACCACCGGCAGCATGTACCCCTGCTTGACGCAGGTTCGCCGCAAGGTCGGCGAGACCGTGAAGCGCTTGATGAAGGAGATCCCGGGGATCCGGATCGGCATCATCGCGCACGGCGATTATTGCGACGCGGGCTCGACGTACGTCACGAAGGCGCTCGATTTGACCGACGACGGGGACGCGATCGTGCGATTCGTGGAGAAGGTGGGGCCCACGGGCGGCGGCGACGCGCCCGAGTGTTACGAGCTCGTCCTGCACGAGGCGCGGACGATGTCGTGGACCAAGAATTACACGAAGGTCGTGGTGCTCATCGGCGACGACGTGCCGCACGGGCCGAACCAGAACCCGAAGAAGCTCGACTGGCGCACCGAGGTCGACGCCCTCGGCGCGGCGGGGATCCCGGTCTACGGCGTGCAATGCCTGAACCGGCGCCACGCGACGCCGTTTTACGCCGAGCTCGCGCGAAAGAGCGGGGGTTTTCACATCGGGCTCGACCAGTTCGCCTACGTGACCGACATGATCCTCGCGGTTTGCCTCAAGCAATCGTCCGACGAGAAGCTCCAGGATTACGAGCGCGAGGTCAAGAAGCAGGGCCGCATGAACCGCGGCCTCGACAAGATGTTCGGCGCGATGATGAAACGCGAGGCCTCCGCCGAGTACGGCGACACGGATCTGCGCGCGGTGCCTCCCGGCCGATTCCAGGTGCTCGACGTCGACCGCGACATGGCCATCAAGCAGTTCGTCCTGGAAAACAGCCTGGCCTTCAAGACGGGCCGCGGATTTTACGAGTTCATGAAGACCGAGACGATCCAGGGGCACAAGGAGGTGGTGCTCATGGATCGCAAGACCGGAGACCTTTACAGCGGCGAGCGCGCCCGCGAAATGCTCTCCCTCCCGCCCGGCGCGACGGTGCGTATCAAGCCCGCGAGCCTCGAGAAGTTCGTCGTCTTCGTGCAGAGCACGTCCTACAATCGCAAGCTCATCGGCGGCACGCGTTTCCTCTACGAGGTGGACGACTGGTCCAAGGCCGAGGCCGCCTGATTCTCGCCGCGGCCGGGCTCGGGCCGCCCGTCGGGACGTGCGGCTCCGGACGTGCTTACGTCTGCCAGGGACTGCTCCCCGGGAGGTAAAGCATGCGCCGAAACGTCGTCTCGCTCTTTTCCGTGATCACCGGCGTCGGTGTGCTCGCGTTTGTCCCTTCCAAGGCAGAGGCCGGACTTTCGCTCGGCGCCGATATGAACGTCGGCGTCGTGACCAGCGGCGGCGGTCCCGTCGGGGACGTGGGCAGCGGCGTGGGCGGCCGCGTCGGTTATCGCGCGAATGTGGGGATCTTCGCGATCACCCCGGAGCTCGGGGGATCCTACCTGCGGCTGAACCAGGTGGAGACCCCGATGCGTGGGGTCGCCGGGGGGCGCTTGGCGATACGCGGCGTGGTACAACCCTCGATTTTCGCCCATTACGGGCTCGCCATCGTGCACCGCGATCTCCGGGGAACGACGTTCGACGTGGGAGGCGCGGTGGATTTCAGCGCATCGATCGTGCGCGTCGGCGTGCACGGAGGGTACGTGTCCGTGCGGAGCACGCTCGACCGGGGGATTGATTCGGTGTACACGCCGCTCGAATGGGTCGAGCTCGGCCTGCACGCGGGGCTCGGCTTCTGAGTGTGGAGCCCTCCTCGCGCCCCTCGGGCCCGGGGACGAGATCACGAAAGGCGCGTGGTGCGTTCGGGGCTGAAGCGGAGTTCTCCGATCCGCGGTTTGCCCGGACACGCCCACCGAATGAATCGGAGGCGACCGGTTCGTCCCTCTTGCGCTGTCCGGAACCTCCTGCTATCAAGCTCGTGCGCGCTGCGCGTCGACCTGTCCCCCCCCCGAGGTCCGCGCGGCGCGTTTTTTTTGCGCCTTCCCCCGTCGTGAGGACCCGCCGGGCGGGGCCGGGTGAGATTTCGGCCCTCGGCGCCTCCACGAGCCGTTGTACACTCGGTCCGTCGAGAGGCACCGATGCGTATCGCGCTCCTGTATCCCCCGCCCTGGAAAATTGCGGCTCGTGGCGAGCCTGTGGACACGCGTGGCGACGGTCCGCCCGCCGAGTACCGCGACGGCGATCTCGACGCGGATTTCTACCAGATCCCGTACGGCCTGCTCTCGATCGCGGCGCAGTCCATTCGCGCCGGGCATCAGGTGAAGGTCTTGAACCTCTCGTCGATGCCGTGGACGAAGGTCGAGGAAGTGCTCTCTGCCCTCGACGCCGACGTTTATGCGATGTCGTGCTGGACCGCGAACCGCCGCGGCGTCGCGCTCGTCGCAAAGGCGATCCGCGCGCGCCGGCCCAAGGCTCCCATCGTCGTGGGCGGTCCCCACGCGAGCCCCTTCGCGAAAGATCTGCTCGAGCATTGGCCCGAGGTCGACGTCGCGACGGTGGGCGAGAGTGAGATCACGTTCCTCGAGATGGTGGATCGAATCGAAGCAGGCCGCAGCCTGCGGGGCCTCGCCGGAGCGGCGTATCGGTTCGAGGGACGCGTGGAAATGGGGCCGAATCGCGCATCGATCGAGGATCTCGACACGCTCGCCTCGCCCCACGCGTTTTTCGACACGCACATCCTGATGACGTCCCGCGGCTGCCCGTGGGCGTGCACGTTCTGCGGCGCCGAGAACACCTGGGGTCGGGGGTTTCGCGGGCAATCGGTGCCGTACGTGCTCGATGTGATCGAAAAGACGGTGGCGCGCCTGCCCGTCAAAATGGTGCTGGTCAAGGACGACACGTTCACGACGAACCGGAAACGTGTCCTCGATCTCTGCCGCGGCATCCGGGAACGGAACATTCGGTTTCTCTGGAGCTGCGATACACGCGTCGACGTGCTCGGCGAGGAGCTTCTGTACGAGATGCGCCTCGCGGGCTGCGAGCGGCTCTCGCTCGGCGTGGAGAGTGGTTCGCCCCAAATCTTGAAGGGGGTCGACAAGAAGATCACGATCCAGAAGATCATCGACTCGACCGAGCTCGCGAAAAAATACGGCATCAAGGTCCGTTATTTCATGATGCTCGGCAACCGCGGCGAGACGGCCGAGACGTTCCACGAGACCCTCGCGTTCCTCGAACGCGCGCGGCCACACCAGTACATTTTCTCCTGCCTCTCGATTTATCCCGGGACGCGTGATTACGAAGAAGCGACGTCCTCCGGCTGGCTCGATCCCGAGGTGTATTTCAAGGGCGATTTCCAGGAGCTCAAGGTCCCCTTCGATGCGTCGGAGGAGGTCACGTCGCTCCTCGGCGACTGGTTCAGCAAGAACAGCGGCCTGCGTGATCATTACCGCGAGAGCGCGGCCGAATGCGAGGCCATCCTGGCGCGGCTCGGCGATCACCACGCCGCGCACCTCGACTGCGCGAGCGCTCATTACAGGGAAAACAACCTCGACGAGGCCGAGAGACATGCGATGCGGGCGCTCGAGCTCGGGCACCCTTTGCCCGGGCTTTGCCTGAATACCCTCGCCGTGATCGCGGCCCGGCGCGCGGCGTGGAAAAAGATGCAGGATCTTTTCACGGAGGCGTGGCGCAAAGATCCCCAGCACTGGGTGCTCGTGCGGAACGTGCAGAAGGTGAAGGCCTGGCTCGACCAGGCGGGCCCGCTCCGGGGAACGCCGCTCGATCTCGAGGCGCACAACGATTTTCAGCTGCTCGAGCGGACGGTGCAGCCCATGCTCCCGGGGCCGCTGCCCGCCGATTTCGCGGCCTGGAGCGCGCCCGCCGAGCGCGCCCAGGACCCCGAGATGCGTGTCCCGCAGACGGGCAGCCACGCCTCGTTTCAGCCCCGGACGCGGCTCCGGGTGGTGACGTGAAGGGTTCGCGTCAGTTGCAGCTCGCCTCGCTCGCCCCGCCGAAGATCGTCGTCCAGTAGACGCCGTAGGTGCCGCCGCCGGCCGCGCGGCCGATGCCGATCACCGTGTATTGGCTGCCGAGCATGTTCGCGTTGTGCCCGGGGGAGTTCTTCCATTGCGTGAAGGTCGAGTCCGCGGCCCCGTTGCCCGCGGCGATGTTTTCGCCCATCGCGGTCTGCACGGGACAGGCGTTGTCGTAGCAGGCGTCGCACGCGCGTTCGCTGAAGCTCGAGCCGTTTTTCCCGGTGTGGTCGAAATAATTCTGGTCGCGCATGTCCTCGCTGTGCCCCTGCGCCGCGCGATGGAGCGAGGTGCACCCCATGAGCGGAGCGAGGCCCTTTTGCGCGCGGTAATCGTTCAAGATCCCGAGGAAACCCTGCTCCTCGGCGTCGAGCGAGGTCGTGGCCGGGCCGGCGCCCCCGCACATCGCGCACGCCCCGCAATCGGAGGCGCAGGTCGTACACGTCTCGCCATTGTTGCAGACGCCATCGCCGCAACATGGGCCGCAATCCGCCGGACAGCTCTCGCAGGATTCGGCCCCGCCACACATGCCGTCCCCGCAGCCGACGTTGCCCCCGGTGCCTGTCGTGGACGAGGCGCTGCCAGCTCCTTGCCCCGCGCCGCCCATGCCCGCGGAGCCGCCCGTGCCCGCCGCGCCGCCCGCGCCGCTGGAGGAAACGACACTTCCCGTGCCGCCCCCGCCGCCGTCGCCATCCTCGGAGTTCGCGTCGGGCCCGCTGATGACGCCCGTGCAGGCGCCGAGCGCGAGAAAAGAAACGAGCGCGAGGGAGGCCGATACGAAAGCAGAGCGAGCTTGCATGGCGCCGATTCTACGCCGGGTGCGGCGCGCTCCTCTACAAGGAAAAAGCACCATTGACGTTTGTTTCGACGAGCAAGGTTTGCCGTCGGTAGACTTTTCCGGCGAGGGAGGGTGGTCGGGGTTGCCTGCCGCGGCAAGGGGCGTGCATGGCAGGGAGACCTATCTCATGCGAGCGAGGCTTCCGACCCCGACCGTGCACAGGGTGATCAGCTCCCCCCTCGGGGCCCTGCTCGATACGCCCACATTCGAAAGATTCAAGCTCGAACGTTTGCCATTCGAGGTCCGTCTGCTGCGCCTGGGCGCCATGGCCTCGGCCCTCGGTTCGTCCGACGCGGACGAATTGATCGCGCGTATCGGCGTGGACGGGGAGGTCTCGACGAATATGCGACGTGGCCTCGCCCGGGGGCTCCAGCGGTTCGCCCGCGCGTGCGCTGCGCGCGAGGACATCATGCGCCGCTGGGATCGGGCATTCTGGGGGGATGCCTGGCCGCCGCCCCAGCGCGAGGACCTGGTGCGGCTGGAGCTCGAGCGGCGCGTGCGCTCGCGGCGGTGCGTTTGTCCTCGCAGTACGCTCGGGTTTTTCGCGGCGAAGAACACGTTCGATCCCATTGCATTTCACGTCCCCTCTCCCGGCGAGGTCGCGAGGAAGTGGGCGCGTGAGCTCGCGCGACCGGAGCTCCTTTATGGTCCGCCCTCGGAGCTGCCTTCGATCGAGCGCTCGCGGTCGCTCCAGGGGCCCGTGGGCGCCGAATACCTGATTCGTTTCCGCTCGCCCTCGCGTATCGGCGACGTGGTGTACGCTCGGGTCTTCGAGCCCGAGCGACGCGAGGCGTCGGCGACGTTCATCTACGTGGGAGGGCTCTTTTCGGCGTGCGACGAGGTCGTGTACTGGCCGGAGGAGGAGGCCCTGGGGCGGGGGCTCGCCGCGCGTGGGCACCGGGTAATTCTGCTCGCGCCGCCCTGGCATGGAAGGCGCGCGCTTTCGGGGACGGCGAGCGGGGAGGCGAGCCTCGCCACGGGGCCCGAGGGAATGTTTCGTTCATGCGCGGCAGGCGCGCAGGAGACGGCGGTGCTCATTGCGTGGGCCCGTGAGCTCGGATCGCCGGCCGTGGGAATCGGGGGTACGAGCGTCGGCGCGTTGATCGCGCAGGCCGTCGCGGGCCGGGCCCGGAGTTTTCCGCGTGGCATGCGCCCGGACGCCGTGTTCCTCGCCGGCGCGGCGATCCGGCTCGACGAAGTGCTCCTCGGCGCGCCGCTCGCCGAACGAATGGGCCTGCCCCGCGCCATCCTCGAGGCTGGCTGGACCCGCGAAGCGCTCGCGTGCCTGCGGGATCTCTTCGATCCCCCGAACGAACCCGGCATTGCACCGGAGCGTATTCACGCCGTGCTCAGTGCCCAGGATTCCTTTCTCCCGGCCGCGCTGGGGCGCGAGCTCCTGCGGATGTGGCGTGTGCCCGAGAGCAACGTGACAATGCGACCTGGAGGGCAGTTCAGTTTGCTCGTACACCTGGCAAGGCATTCGGATGCGCGCCTCACAATCGCCCGCGAACTCCACCGCGCGACGCGGGCCGCGCGTGCGTGAGGTGGTTCGAGCCGCGCCCGGGTGGACGTTCGCCAAAGCTCGTGTATCCTCCGCGCCCGCTCATGTCGAACTGGTCGACCTTCACCCTGCCGTTCGAGGGCCTCGAGTTGCCTCGATTCCTCCTGACGCTCGAGCAGTCGCTCGCCGCGTTCCCCGGCGCCCGCGTCAAGTTCGTGGAGCTCGACGCCTCCGAGGATCCGGACGAGCCCCTCGTGGGCGTCGAGATCGCGCTCGCACGGGCGCTCGTCGAGCGTCACCGCGCGCCCGAGGACCCGGAATTGCCCGAGGACGACGATTTCCCGACCGCCGAGATCACGCTCTCCGCGGAAGGGGAAGAGACGACGCTCGCCGTGGATCTCGAGCGAAACGCCTACGTCATGCCCGTGCTCGTCAAGATCGTCGAGGACGTGTTGCGTCGCCTCGACGTGATCGTGGAGGACGAAGACGAAGACGAAGACGACGAAGACGAAGACGAACTCGACGAGGACGAAGACGAACTCGACGAGGACGAAGACGACGAAGACGACGAAGACGAACTCGACGAGGACGACGAGGACGACGAGGACGAGGAAGACGACGACGCGGAAGAAGACGAAATGGAGGATGAGGCAGCGAATGCCTTCCTTTCGCTTCGTGTCGTCGCCGAGCGTACGTTTGGCGCGATCGATGGGCTCGAGGACGAACGCTCGTTTTCGTTCACGGTCGCCTGGGAGGAGCCGCCGCGGAAAAAGGCCGTCCGTGCGCGCGCATTCGAGCCTTCCTTCGCCCTCGGGGAGGGCCCGGGCGCCTCGTGGATTTCGCTCGAATGCGAGGTTTGTCCGCTCTCGGCGCTCGCGCCGGCCGAGGCCCTGGGGATCAACACGGCGGCCGATTTTCAGATGTTGCTCGACGGCGAGACGTATCTCTTGACGACGAGTTACCCCGTGCGCGCGCTCGACGCGTCCCTGTTCCTCGAGATTGCGCTTGGCCTCGCCGAGCAGGCGGACATCCTCGGGCTCGCCATCGAAGAAGGCAAGCTCGCCCGTTCCTGAAGGAAAAACCCGGAGCCCGGACCCAATGCCCCGCCCGTTCTGCTTCACGCTTCCGTACGCACGGTTTTCCCCGGCCCACGCGCTCGCGAGCCTCGAGGAGGCCATGGCCGTTTTTCCGGACGCGCGAATCGCGCGGGCCGTGATCGACATGGAGGAGGAGGCGCCGCAAGGGCTCGACGTCGATATCGAGCTCGGCCCCTCGCTCCTGCCCGACTCCGCGGGCGACGAGCCGCGCATCGGTACCCTTTCGGTGCGCTTCGACGGCGACATGGTCTCGCTCGTCGTGGACCCGCGCGATTCGGGCGACGCGCTCCCGGCGATCTTCGCAATCGCGGAGACGATGCTGGCGAGCGTGCGGGATCTCGCCGCGGTCGCAGCGGGCGAGGACGCGGAGGAGGAAGGCGAGGCGGGGGAAGACGCGTTGTCCCCGTGGAGCAAGCCGGAATCCTTCGACGATCTCGCGCGATGGGCGCGCCACCTGTTCTCGCTCGACGGGCGGGGCGAGAGCGCGTTTGGCGTGACAATCGCCTGGCAAAAGCCGGTCGGGCGTACGCAGGGCCTTCTGGCGCACGCGCATACGCCGCGCTTCGAGGAGTCGGAATCGGGGGCGGCGACGTGGGTGACGCTGGAGAGCCCGGTTTGTCCGAAGGACCGGATGACACCGGAGGAGGCGCTGCGCCGGAGCCGCTCGCTCGACGTGGGCGCGCTCTGCGAGCGGGCGGAGCATTATACGATCGTGGCCCGATACCCGCTCCGCATGCTGGATCGCGCGCGTTTCGTGACGATCGCGATGGCCATCGCGGAGCAGGCAGATCGGCTGGAGGCGATGTTGACGGGGGGGAAGGACGAGCTCTGAATCAGCGCCCGAGCGCTTCGACGACGAGCTTGGCCGCCGCCGCTCCCGAGAATTGCTGCTGGCCCGTCACGAGCAGGCCGTCGCGTACGGCGAAATCGCGGAATCGTTGATCCACGACGAAGTTCGTGCCCTCGATCTTGCGCGCCTCTTCCTCGATCCAGAAGGGCTGGACGCGGCGCCCGACGAAGCTGTCGGTGAATTGCTCCTCGCTGTTCGCGAAGCCCGTCCACGTCTTTCCCGCGGCGAGCAATGCGCCGCTCGAAAGCCGCGTTTCGAGCAGGAGGCAGGTGCCGTGGCAGACGAGCGCCGTGACCTTGCCGGCCTCGTAGAACGAGGCGACGAGGCGCTGGAGCTTCGTGTTGCCGCGGAACGTGACCATCGGCGACTGGCCGCCGCAGACGAAGATCGCGTCGTACTGGGAGGGGTCGACGTCGTCCGTGCTTTTCGTGTCCTCGAGGAGCGCGGCGTGTTTTTTCGATTTCTTGAAGCCGAGCGAGAGGATGTCGTCCGCCGAATAACCGCTCGCATCCTCGGGGTCGCTGTAGCCGTCGGCCACGAGCGCGCCGCCGCCGGGGCTCCGGATCTCGACGTCGTACCCGGCCTCCAGGAAGGTCCAGTACGGGTGGGTGAGCTCGGCCCACCAGAACCCGATCGGCCAGCCCGTCGTGGGGGAGACCGAGGGATTCGCGGCGACAATGAGGATCTTCTTCTTCTTGTCAGGGCTCGAGACGTTGACGTTGCCGCTCATGGCGTTCGTTCCTCCGCTCGCGGAAATGAGCCGCGAGACGAACATGAATGTCGGTCGGGTTCAGGGTTTCGACAACTGCATGGTTTGAAGGTATGGGTTTCGTTCCATGCAAGCTTCATCCACGGGCGCGGCGCGCGCGCTTGCGTGGGGATTGATTCGTGGGATCGGTCGCGTCGAGGCGGGTGCGGGGCGCGTCGTGCACGTCGGCGGCGACCGTCTTCGCGGCCCGGACGAAGAGGTCGCGGAGCCACGCATGCGCGGGGTCGGCGCCCCTGCGCGGGTGCCAGATCAAGGAGAGCGCGTAGGGCCGGAGCGGCAACGGCGGCGCAAGGATACGCAGGCCGAGGCGCGGGGCGTAGGCGCGGGCAATACGCTCGGAGATCGTGAGGATGTAATCGGTCTCGGCCACGAGCTGGAGCGCGACGAGGAAATAGGGGACGGCGCGCGCGACGTGCCGCTCTTTGCCACGGGCGGCGAGCATATCGTCGATGTATCCGCCGGGGCGCCCGCGCGGCGCGACCTGGACGTGGGGGAGGCGCACGAATTGCTCGAGGCCGAGGCGCTTTTCCACCGTCGGATGGCCCTCGCGCACGACACAGACGAAACGGTCGGTGAGCAATTGTCGGGTCTGGACCTCGGGCGGAAGCTCGCCGTAAATGCCCACGGCGAGGTCGATCAGGCCCTCGCGGAGCAGCGCCGCGTCCTCCGTGCTGTTTGGCGAGAATCGAAGCGATACGCCCGGCGCCTCGGCGCGGCACGAGGCATCGAGGGCGAGGCCGAGCAGGGTGAGGACGTGATCGGTGGCGTGAATGAGGAAGGCGCGCTGGAGCTCGGCGGGCGAGAAGCGGCGCTCGGGGCGGAGGACCTCGCGGGCGTCCTCGACGAGGGCGTGGACCCTCGGCTTCATGGCCTCGGCGCGCGGCGTGAGGACCATGCCGCGTCCGGCACGGACCAGAATGGGATCGCCGATCTTGTCGCGAATGCGGGCGAGCGCGTGGCTCATCGCCGGCGTGCTCAGGCCGACGCGCCGGGCGGCGCGGGTGACGTTGCCCTCCGCGAGAAGGGCATCGAGGGTCACGAGGATGCCGAGGTCGAGCGATTCCACGGGGTGCAACATCGCCGGGACGATGTTGCACAATCCTGATGGAATGTCTTCGGCGCGGGCCCGAGGGGCTTTCGATTATCGGATCGACTCGAGCACGAGCGCGATGCCCTGCCCGCCGCCGATGCACATGGTCACGATGCCATAACGCTTCTGCGTGCGGCGCAATGCATACGCGCAAGTGAGGGTCAGGATCGCGCCCGTCGCGCCGAGCGGGTGGCCGAGCGCGATGGCGTTGCCCATGGGGTTCACGCGCTCCGGGTCGATGCCCATTTTCTCGAAATCGCGGACGCACGCGAGCGCCTGGGGCGCGAAGGCCTCGTTGATCTCGACGATGTCGACGTCCTTGCCCTCGATCCCGGCCTTCGCGAGGGCCTTTTTCACGGCGGGGACCGGGCCCCAGCCCATGATTTGCGGGTCGCACGCGGCCACGCCCAGCCCCGCGATACGCGCGAGCGGGCGGAGGTCGTGGCGCTCGGCGTCCGATTCCTTGCCGAGGATCATGGACGCCGCGCCGTCGACGACCGCGCTCGCATTGCCGGCCGTGATGATGCCGCCTTGCTCGAAGGCTGCGCCGAGGCGCGCCATCTTTGCAGGGCTCGGGTCCTCGAGGATGTGCGTGTCGTATTTCACCATCGAAGGATCGCCGCCGTCCTCCGCGGGCAACAAGACCGGCTCGATCTCCTCGTCGAAATGGCCCGCGTCGCGCGCCTGTTTCGCGTTTTTGTGGGATCGGTAGGCGAAGGCGTCGGCCTCCTCGCGCTTGATCCCATAACGACGACCGAGCTCCTCGGCCGTGTTCGCCATGGCCATCTTCGCGCTCGGGTCGTAGAGGCTCATGAGGAGCATGTCCTGCAGGTGCGTGCCCGGGGGCAGGTTCTTCGCCTCGATGGGGCCGTATTTCTGCGTCGCCGCGCCGACCCTCTTGCCCCGGTAATCATAGAGGCTGAAGGGGTATTGCATGCTCTCGGCGCCGCCGACCACGGTAAAGGGGCGCGCTTCGTCGTTGCGCAGGCCCGCGAGGAGGATCTCCGCGCCGACGCAGATCGCCTCGGCGCCGCTGCCGCAGATACGCGCGACCGTCAGGGCAGGGACGTCTTTGCCGAGGCCGCCGCGGAAACGCATGCCCTGCGCGCCGTAAATCGAATCCCGGTGGCTGTGCTGGGCCATGCCCATGACCACGTGGCCGACGAGCGCAGGGTCGATCTTCGTGTGCGCGAGCGTGGCCTTGATGGCCATGCCGCCGAGCTGCGTCGTGGAGAAGCGGGAAAAGAGGCCCGGCGCCTTGTTGTCCACGAGGATGTCGGCGCGCGGGGTGCGACGCCCGCCGTCGAGGATGACGATGCTGGTGTCTTTGCTCATCAAACGCTCCGATCTCATTCGTGGAGGAAGGCCGCCGGTACACGCGGGCCGTTCTGGATGAAGTTCTTCATGCCGATGTCGAGGTCGACCGTCTCCTTGCATTGCCCGAAGCCCTTGGCCTCGAGCCTGAGACCCTCGGCGAGCGGCAAGGCGAGCCCACGGCGGACGACGGAGACCAGAATGGCATCGATGGCCCGCGAATGATGGCCGAGGTCCGTGGCGGGGAGTTTTTCGGGGACGGCGAGCGGGGCCGGATCGACGGGGGCGAGACGTACTTCGCCCGCGAGATGCTTGCGAACGAGCGCCTTTGCTTCGCTGAGGAAATCCTTCGCCGGCGCGATCGTCGCCCAGCCAAAGGCGTGCGCCTCTTTCGCGCCGACCGAGCGGCCCGTGCGCAGGAGATCGAGCGCGCGCTCGAATCCAATGAGCCGAGGCAATCGTTGCGTGCCGCCATACCCGGGGATGATGCCGAGGTTCACCTCGGGCTGGCCGAGCACGAGCTCCGGGCCAATGACGCGGCCATGGCAAGCCATCGAGATCTCCGCGCCGCCGCCGAGGACGGGGCCGTTCAGGGCCGCGACGACGGGTTTTTTCATCGACGCGATGGTATCGAGGACCCCGTGACCGAAATGGCAGATGCCCTCGCAATCGGCAGGCGTCTTCAACGAGGCCAGCTCGCCGATGTCCGCGCCGGCGAGCGCGCCGTCCTGGCTCGTGAAGATCACGCCGCGGACCGCGTCGTCCCCGGCGAGCTCGTTCATGGCCGACTGGATCTCGCCGAGCGTGTCGCGGTTCAGCGCATTCCGCACCTCGGGCCTTCGCACCGAGACGATCGCCAGATCACCTTCGCGTGAAACGACGACGTTTTTGCGGAAGCTCGGGAGGGTTTTCTCCGCGATACTTTTCGGTACGTGAAACCCGGGGTGTTCTGCCACGTACCCCGCGCAGACGGCGTGCACGCGTTCGATGCCGAACTCCTCGGCGAGCGAGAGCAGGCCCTTCCGGAAGCCGAGCGACATCCGCGTGAGCCAGTCGAGGTCCGAGGGCGCGCAGATGTCGCCATCCGCGACGAAATAGGTGCGCGCGAAAAGAACGGCGAGGATGCGGTCGAGGACCTTCTTGCCGAGGGCCTCGTCGTACCGGCCGTCGCCGCGGTTCCTCGGGTCGTGCCAGGCGCGATTGCCGACCTCGCGCAGAATGGCGGGAGGCTCGAACCACGCGCCGCCCGTGGGGGCGTCCCGCATGAGCTCCTGGCAATGGACCGTGAGCAGGTTGCCGCGCGTCAAGTCCATCACGTTGAGAGGGCCGCCGCCGCCGATCGCGTCGTTCACGATCACGTCGACCTGCGCCGCCGTGGCCACGCCCTCGGCCACGATACGCGCGGCCTCCGAGACGTAATTGCAGAAGATGTCGTCGGCCGCGAAACACGCGACGTCGGCCGTGATGATGGGGACCTTGCCGAGCTTCTCCAGCGTACGAATCATTCGATCGCCGAGCGTATCGTCGCCCGAAAGGACGACCTCGACCGGGAGGCTACGCCACGCGGGGTAGAAGGGGTGGTTCACGAAGCAACGTTCAGGGTGCTTCGCGTCCTTCGCGATCTCGGCACGAGGAATGCCGCTCGTGGCAAAGCCAATCAAACAATCGGGCCGGACGACGCCCTCGAGCGCGGCGATGATCCTGCGCTTGACGGGCAGATCCTCGGTCGCGGCCTCGAGGACGTAATCACACGAGGCGAGGTCCGCGAGCGAGAGCGTCGGGACGAGGGCCTCCTTGACGGCGCGGGCGACGCTCTCGGAGAGCTTGCCGCGGGCGAGGGCCTTTTCCACGTACGTCGCGATGCGGGCCATCCCCGCGTCGAGCGCCTCCTGCTTGATGTCGTGCAAATAGACGCGGCCACCTTCTCTGGCGATGGCGGATACGAAGCCATACGCCAGATCCGGGCCGATGGATCCCGAGCCGATCACGCCGACGATCATGTGTGAGAGCACCTCCCGCGCGTCGGGGCGGCCCGCGGCCGGGTGCCTCCGAAGCAGGCGGGCCCTTATCACCGGAACCACGCGGCGCCAAGGGTCGGCGCGGACCTCTGTCGACCGAGCGCGTCGCCGCTTGTATTTCGGCGGGAGGTCGGCGAAGATGGGAGCGCTTGCCAACCGGGAGACGTGGATCATGCCGCTCGTGTCGACGAAGGTGGACCTCTGCCAGGGCCACGATGCTTGCCCCCCGCGTCCCTTCTCGAGCTTCAGCCCCAACGTGACGGCCGAAGGCTTCGAGGTCACGCGCGAGACCGATTCCTTTCAATCCCACGGCTGCCCCGCGCACGTGCCGCACGGCGCCGTCGTGAGCCAAGGTTACCCGAGCGTGTACGTCAACGGCCAGCGCCTCGCCTACGTGGGCGCGTCGGTCACCTGCCCGTCGAGCATCGTGGGGACCGGGCGCCCGAGCGTGCTGGTAGGCGGAGGCGACAAGATAAAGCTCTGAACGGCGCATTCGACGCCGAATCATGGGCCCGTGCGTTTGCCGCGCGGGCATGAGCGCCCTCGTCCGTGCGTGATCCGGCACGGGCATTGCAATTTTGGCCCGAACGATCGCGGTCTTGCGCGATCGGGCGGTCACAACTTTTGCGGAGGGCGCGTATCATGGCGGACACGTTCGTCCGGGTCCGGGAGGGCATGGAGGTCTGGAGCGTGGACGGGCACAAGCTCGGCAAGGTGGTCGCCGTCCAGACGGATACCTTCGTGATCGAGAAGGGCGTCCTGTTCCCCAGAGATGACACGATTTCCTCCGATACCATCGAGGAGATCCGCGAAGGGAAGATCGTCCTCTCGCGGCGGCGCGAGGAGCTCGCGATCGAGAAGGGTTTGCTCGAATCGCTCGGTTTTGGTGGGCAGGAGCCGCTCCAGAGCGCGCTCAGGCTCGAGGAAGCCGAGCGGGCGGAGAAGAGGGAGCAGACGGAGGAGCCGGTGAGCACCACGATCCGGCGCGACGAGGTGGAGGCGATCGAGGTGCCGACGCAGAGGACGGGCACGACGGGCTGAGCCGGCAGGAATCGTCATTCGTGCGCGGCGGGCGAGGGGTGACCACGAAGGGATTCGGTGACGACCCGCGCGAGGCGAGCGGCCTCCGCGGGTCGCTCGTCCGCGAGATTGAAGAGGCCCTGGGGATCGGCGTCGAGATCCACGAGCAAGCTGCGGCCCGCGCGGACGTCGAACGCATAAAACCACGGCAGCTCCACGACGCCGACCTCCATGGCGACCGCGGTCTCCGCATAGCCGGCGTTCTCGAAGAAGATACGCCGGGATAGGCCGGCGTTGCCCGGCTCGAGGGTTTGCAGCGCGCGGCCGGGGAGATCGACGGGGGAATCCCCCGCGGCGCGGAGGACCGTGGGGGCGACGTCGAGGTGAGAGACGGCCGTGGGCTCGATGCGTGGTACAGTCCCAGGGAAACGCGCGACAAACGGAATGGTGATATCGAGGGGATGGGCGAGGCCGTGGTGGACGAATCCCCGCTCGCCGAGCCCTTCGCCGTGATCGGCGAGGATCAACATCGTGGTCGTGCTCCAGCGCGGCGAGGCGCGGAGGAACGCCACGAGCCGGCCAATCTCGTCGTCCACGAGGCGGGTGGCCGCCGCATACCCCGCGGGGACCGGCAAGGGCAGCGCTGAATGATCGTGGGGCTCCATGAGATGCAGCCACGCGAAGAGCGGGGCCGGGCGGCCGGGGCGCGAGGCAAAACGGGTGAATGCCTCGACGATCGAAGGAGCGGAGAGCGGCGCGCGGGTTGCGCCGGCGTCCTCGATCACCCGGGAAAAACCGAGCGCGAGGGAGGGGTAATACGAGGCGAGGCGCCCGCCGACGATGGCCACGGTCTCGTACCCGAGGGCGCCGAGGCGACGCGCGAGGGTGTTCGTTTCGGGCGAGAGAGGCGCGGCGACGCTGCTGCGGCCAGCGAGATGGACGAGATCCCGCTCGGGTTTGCCCGTCATGATCTGCTTGACGGCGCCAATCGTGGCCGGGGCAGCGGCGAAGGCGCGGCTATACACGATGCTCTCGCCGGCGAGCGCGGCCAAGGAGGGCATGTGGGCGTCGATCGTGCCGGTTTTCCCATAAAGGCGATCGGCGCGGAGGGTATCGACGGTGACGAGGATGATATCGGAGCGATCGGCGGCCGGGGTCTTTGCGGTCGTGTCCTCGGTCGAGACGTCGAAGGTGGGCGCGGAGGTGGACGTCGGGGAAAGCGCTTGCTCGACGGCGTGCACGAGGTCGTCGGCGAAAGGCTCGGGGCGCGGGCTCGGGAGCTCACGCAAAATCGCCGCGGGCAAGGTGCGGCCCATGCGGAGGAGGTGGTAGCCCCCGGCCGAGGTGCCTTTCACCGACATGATACCGACCCAGAGGAGCGCGCCGAGGGAGAGGGACGCCTGCGCGGCTCGCGGAATGCGCCCGAGGAGCGAGAGATACGCGAGGGCGGAGATCGAAAACGACGCGATGACGAGCGCCACGTAATTCTGTTGTGCATGCGGCGCGCGCGCGAAAAGAAACAACGCGGCGAGCTCCGCCGCCGCGCACAGCACGAGGACGGCCCAGCGCCGAGGCGCGAGCAGGGACGAGGCGAGGTCCACGCCGCGCCGCACGAGCCCAAAAACGAGGGCAAACACCGTGGTGGCCGCGAGGACGCCCACCGCGACGAATGCATGCCGCCGGAGCGTCGCAGGCACCGTCGTGGCGCGGTTCGTCACGGCAATGACCGTGAAGGCCAAACCCAGGACGACGAGGAGCGTGGTGGCGCGATCGACGCGTCGTCGGCGGGCCTCGAGGGCCGCGGAATCGGGATTCGATTGCGGACGCGCGGGGTCGAGCTTTCGGGAAAGGACGGCCGCGAGGGCGAACAGGGCGCCCCCGGCGAGGCCCGCGCCCAGGTAAACGGCGCCCGCGGAGGCAGTCGCATCGAGGACTTCACGCAACGGCGCAGGCGGCATACGCGAGCGGAGGACGAGCAAGACCGCGTCGACGAGCGTTGCGCCGAGCCCAGCGGCGGCCCCGGCGGAGAGCGCCGCGACGAGTGGACTCCGCGGAAAGTGGAACGAAGTCGTCATGATGGATGGGCGATCCGGGGCCTTCCGGACGAGCGAGGCTAGGAGCCTCGAGGGCCCTGGTCAAGCCGCGGAGGCCTTGCACAGGCGACCTCGACGGTCCACTGCGGCGGCGTGTGGCTCGACGCAGAGGAATACGCCGAGGGGACGCTGGCGGAGAATGCCGTGGGCCGGTCGGATACCCGCAATCCTTATCGGTACAGCATCGCGCGGATTGCCGGGCTCGGCGCCGTGGATTGCCACCACGAGGCGGTCGCAGGAAACATGGAGCGTATCTGGAACGCTTTGCCTCGGCGAAACGCCCCTTAACCCTGCTGCCCACCCGAGGGCGAACGGGGGGTGACCGGGAGCCGCGTGGTCGGCATCGTGGCTCGTGCGTTGGCAGATGCGCTGGCAGATGCGTTGGTCGGCCCGCTGATCGGCCCGCTGATCGGCCCGCGGAAGCTCGGCGGAGTCCCACGGCTCGGGGGAGCACCGGCGCTCACCGGCTGCTCTGCGCTGCTCGGGCCCCCGAGCTCGCTGCGCCGATCGACGACCTCCCGGAGCCGCGTCCGCTCCGCCATGGTCACGACCTCGCCGAGCCAGGCTTCAGCCTCACGTGCCTCGCGAAACGCGCGGCGATGGGGTTGATTCACGTCCCGGAGCATGCGCTGGATCTGGAGCGAGAGCGTGGGGCTCGCGCCGAGGACGAGGGCCGCGCGGAGCAGGCGTGGCTCGTTCCGCATGGTCGCGACGTACGCCTCGACCATGTCCGGCGGGAACACGTTGGCGTCGGTCATATCGACGAAGGTGACGACGTTGCCGAGCACCGACCTGAGCATCGCCTCGTGATCACGACGCCAGCCGATTGATTCGCCCGCGGAAG
>JANMGF010001544.1:0-2143 GCA_031374535.1 Polyangium sp. (in: bacteria) | reverse complement strand
GCCTGTAAAACACCCTCTCCGAGCAGCTCGGGGCTAGTGCGCGTAAGGCTCGCCGCGCAGGATCGTCAGCGCGCGGTAGATCTGCTCGACGAGCACGAGGCGCGCGAGCCTGTGGGGGAAGGTCAGCGTCGACAGGCTCAGCCTTTCATGCGCGGCGCGCGACGTCTCCGGGGGGATGCCGTCGGCGCCGCCGATCAGGAACGAGACGACGCCCTTGCCGCGGGAACCTGCGCGCTCGATCGTGCGTGCAAAGGAGGGGCTGTCGAGCGCGCGGCCCATGACCTCGAGCGCGATCGTCGTGCTGCCTTCGGTCTTCTTCGTGAAGAGCTCGGCGAGGCGAGCGGGCGGCGCGTCCTCGAGCTCGATCTCGTCGCAAGGAAGGTACCTGCGCACGCGACCGAGGTAGTCGTCGAGCGCCGCGCGGAGCGGACGATCCTTCACGCGACCGACGGCAACGACGACGATACGCATACGCGCCTAGTTCAGCTCGTCCTCGGCTTCGTCCTCGTCCTCGTCCTCGTCGTCAGCCTCGTCGTCGTCCTCCTCCGCGACGTCGTCCTCGGCTTCGTCCTCGACGTCGTCCTCGTCCTCGTCCTCGTCGTCATCGTCAGCCTCGGCCTCGGCGCGTGGTTCGTCGCCAAACCCCTCACCCGCGTCCGCCTGCGCGCGGTTCACCTGCGCGGCGGGCCTTGCGCCTGGCTCGCCGTCGGGCACGGCGACGCGGCTCGCGTCCATCCAGAGCCCTTCGATGTCGTAGAGCTGCCGCGCGTCCTCCTGGAAGACGTGCACGACCACGTCGCCGTAATCGAGCAGCACCCACGTCCCGGCGCTCATGCCCTCGATCGAGATCGGCGCGGCGACCTTCTTCCTGCCGAGCTCTTCCTCGATGCCCTGGGCGATGGAGCCGACGTGCCGGTCGCTCCGACCCGTCATCAGCACCAGGAAATCCGCGTAATCGACGCGCCCGCGCACGTCGAGGATCTCCACGCCGACCGCCTTCTTGTCGAGGCCCGCGACGGCGACCGCGACCGCGAGCTCACGCGCGGGCGAGGCCGTATCGGGCGGCGCCTTGCGGACGGCGGCGCGCTTCGGCGCGGCGAGCGGCGCCTTCTTCACGCCGGGCGCCCCCTTGCCGCGGACCTCGCCTTCCGTCTTTCGCCGCGGCAAACCCGGGCGCTTCACGCCCCTCTCGACGCCCGACGCGCGCGTCGCTTGCCCGCTCGCGTGCGAGGCGCGGAGCTTCGGCCGAGCCGACTTCGTCGCGGCCTTCTTCACCGCCGCCTTCACGGCGGACGGCCGGACGCGTGTGTCCCGCTCCTTCGCCGGTTTCTCGTCCACGTCGCGAGAGGGACGCGCCGCGCCCGTCTTGCTCGTCTTCGTCTTCGCCTTCGTCGTCGCTGCTGTCTTCTTGCGCGCCGGCTTGGGCGACTCGCCCCCGCCGTCCGATCGCTTCTTCGTTACCAAGTGTTACCTCTCGCATGCTGGACGATGGGGACCCGCGCTCGGACGAGCCGAGCCATGCCCCATCCCCCTCGAACCGATTACCGAATCTGCCCCTCGCCGAAGATGATCCACTTCTTCGTGGTCAGGCTCTCGAGCCCCATCGGGCCGTACGCGTGAAGCTTCGTCGTGGAGATCCCGATCTCCGCGCCCAGGCCGAGCTCGCCGCCGTCGTTGAAGCGAGTCGACGCGTTGACGATCACGCAGCTCGCGTCGACGACCCGCGAGAACTGCTGCGCCCGCTCGAGGCTCCGCGTGCAGATCGCCTCCGTATGGTTCGAGCCGTACTGCGCGATGTGATCGAGCGCCTCGGCCATCGAGCCGACGACCCGGACGGCGAGGATCGGGGCCAGAAACTCCTGCCCGTAGTCCTCGGGCGCCGCGGCCTTCGCCGATGGGATCACCGCGCGTGTCGCCATGTCGCCGCGGATCTCGAGCTCGCCCGACGCGAGCTTCGCGACGCGCGGCAAAAACGTGAGCGCCACGCTCTCGTGCACGAGCAGGCACTCGAGCGCGTTACACACGCCAGGCCGGCTGAGCTTGCCGTTCTCCACGAGCCGGAGCGCCATGTCGAGATCGGCGCCTTCGTCGACGTAGAGATGGCAGACGCCCTTGTAGTGCTGGATCACCGGCACGCGCGCGT
>JANMGF010001526.1:0-7622 GCA_031374535.1 Polyangium sp. (in: bacteria) | reverse complement strand
CCCGGCGCTCTTAACCTCGGCGAGCGTTCGCGTGTCGGCTCGCGCCTGCCCTTCGGCCGGAGCGACGCTCGATCCGCGTCACCCGCAAGCCGTTTCAGACCATGAACTCAAGGCAGCTCGGCCCTCCCGCCGTCGTCCTCGTCGCCGCCGTCCTCTTCGGCATCGGAACGAAGTCCCTCCTCCGGGACTTCACGTCCGAGCTTTTTTACCTGATAGGCCTCGGCGCCGCGGTCGCGATCGTCGTCACCAGCGCGTCCCAGGGCGCCAACGTCAAGCTCGGCGGGCTCGTCGACGCGCTGAAGGCCGCAGCGCGCGGCAAGAAGCCAGCGTTGCCCGAGGGCGTGAGTGGTGAGCTCCAAGAGGTCTACGAAGAGATCCAGCGTCTCTCGAAGAAGACCTCGGAGCTCAACGAGGAGGTCGCCAAGCTCGAGCAAGGCGGAGGCGCGAGCGCGGTGAACGTCGACGAGGTGATCGACGCCCTCGCCCGCGCATCGTCCGGCGAGCGCGTACGCACGCCTGCGGGCACGAAGCCCGAGATGGCGCGCATCTACGCGGAGCTCTCGGGTGTGGCCGAGACGATCCGCGACGCGACGAAGGACGGCGAGAAGAAGCTCCTCATCGCCGAGGAGCGCGCCAGCGCGGCCGAGCAACGTGCAGGCAGCTCCGAGCAACGTCTCCAGTCGCTCGAGCAGCGGATCTCGGGCGCCGAGCAACGCGCCATCTCCGCGGAGCAAGCGCTCGCCGCCTCCGAGCAACGCGCCAACGCCGCTGATCAGCGCGAGGTGCAGCGCAAGAACGAGCTCGTCGAGACGCTCGCGAACGTCGAGGCCGACGTCATCGATGGGGTCCAGCGTGTCGCCGAGGGCGAGCGTGTTCGCCCGCCGCCCGGCGCGAAGCCCGAGGTCGCGCGGATCTTCATGGAGCTCGCGTCGATCGGCGAGCGCCTGACCCAGGCCGAGCAACGCGACCAGAAGCGCCGCGCCGAGCTCGCCGAGGCGATGCAGCTCGTCGAGAACGAGATCGTCAACGCGGTGCAACGCGCCGGCGAGGGCGAGCGTGTTCGTGCACCGGCAGGCGCCAAGCCCGAGGTCGCGCGGATCTACATGGAGCTTGCGTCGATCAGCGAGCGCTTGAGCGGTTCGGAGCAGCGCGAGCAGAAGCGGCGCTCGGAGCTCGGCGAGGCGCTCGGCGTCATCGACGAGTACCTCCCGCGGCTCGGCGACGGGCTCGGCACGGTGCTCTCGTCGGCCGAGCTGGCGACGGCGCACGCGCGCGACATCAACGCGTCGCTCTCGACCTTCTCGCAGTCGATCGAGATGCTCGCCACGAGCGCGGAGGAGTCGAGCTCGAGCATCCTCGAGATGACGGCGACGAGCGACGAGGTCGCCGAGAACGTCGGTGAGCTCGCCGCGAGCGTGCGCGAGACGGTCTCCTCGATCGAGGAGATGGCGTACTCGATCCGCGAGGTCGCGAAGAACGTCGACGGCCTCTCGCTGACGGCCGAGGAGACCAGCTCCTCGATGAACCAGATGGACGTGTCCATCGATCAGGTTCAGTCGAACGCGAACGAGACCGCGCGTCTCTCCGAGGAAGTCGCCATGGACGCCGAGAAGGGCGCCGAGGCGATCCTGAAGACGATCAGCGAGATCTACCGCATCAAGGAGTCGAGCCAGGAGGCCGTGAGCGTCATCTCGAACCTCGGCTTCCGCATCGAGGCGATCGGCCAGATCCTCGCGGTCATCGACGACGTCGCCGAGCAGACGAACCTGCTCGCGCTGAACGCCGCCATCCTCTCGGCGCAGGCCGGCGAGCATGGCAAGGGCTTCGCGGTCGTCGCCGACGAGATCAAGGAGCTCGCCGATCGCGCAGGCGGCAGCACCAAGGAGATCGCGGATCTCATCAAGACGATCCAGGCCGAGTCGAAGAACGCGATCGCCGCCGTCGAGCGCGGCGCGCACAACGTCGATCGTGGCGTCGAGGTCTCCAACGAGGCCGAGCGCGCGCTGAAGAAGATCCTCGACAGCTCGCAGAAGTCCACGAACATGGTGCGCGCCATCGCGCGTGCCACGGTGGAGCAGGCCAAGGGTTCGAAGCAGGTCACCGACGCGATCGGCCGCATCGCCGAGACCGTGCAGCAGATCGCCGCGGCCACGGCCGAGCAGGCGCGTGGCTCGGAGCTCATCATGAAGAGCGCCGAGAAGATGCGCACGATCACGCAACACGTGGAGCGCTCGAGCCAGGAGCAGGCCCGCGGCGGCCGTCAGATGACGAGCTCGATCGAGCAGATCTCCGCGATGGTCAACAACCTGAACGCCTCGCAGCGCAACCAGAACCGCGGCTTCGAGCAGCTCCTCGATGCTGCGAAGAAGATCGAGGAGGCCGCGCGCGTCCAGGAGCAGACCATGCGCCAGCTCGGCAACGCCGTGGAGCGCGTGCGCCGGAGCATCGGCGCGTAAAGGCACGCGCGGCGCGAGACGTCCCGCCGCGCAACGTGCCCGAGGTTTCATGGCAGTCACGATCACGGTGCGGTCGGCCGGCGCGCGCGAGCTCCGCGCGGGTGAGCCCTCCGCGCCCGCGTCCGCGGAGGAGAAGAGCGACGAGCTCGCGCTCACCTTCGACATGCCGCGTGTCTTCATCGGCCGCGGCGAGGGCTCCGATCTTCGCCTCCCCGACCCCAGCGTGAGCCTCCGCCACGCGTCGATCCGGCAACGCGGTCACGAGTACGTGATCGTCGACGAGGGCAGCACCAACGGCACGGCGCTCGGCTCGGTGCTCCTGCCGCCGCAATCGCCGCGTGTCTTGCGGTCGGGAGAGCTCTTCCGGCTGGGCCGCGTGTGGCTCGAAGTGAAGATCGATCCGCTCGCGCCCGCGCCTGCGACGCCCGCGACCACGAAGGCCCTCGCGCTCGAGCTCGTCTCGCGTGGCCTCGCGGCGCAGGGCGAGGATGCTGGGCCGAAGCTCGTCGTCCTCGAGGGCCCCGACGCGGGCAAGACGTTCGCGCTCGCCGACGTGGGGCGGCGTTATGTGCTCGGGCATGCGCGCGATGTAGATCTGCCTCTCGACGATCCCGATGCCGCGCGCAGGCACGTGGAGCTCGGTCTCAAGGGCGAACATTTGCTCGTGCGGGATCTCAGCGCCAAGACGACGCTGCTCGAGGGCGCGCCGCTCGGCGCGAGCGACGTCGCGTGGCGGGTCGGACAAACGCTGACGATCGGTCGGAATGTCGTCGTATTCGAGTATCCGGCGGCCGAGGCGCTCGGCGAGCTGTCGCGGTGTGCGGACGAACCCATGCGCATCGAGGACGCGCCTCCGCCGCCGCCGGGGCCCGACGACGACGCGCCGGAGCAGGCTGCGGCACCCGAGGAGACCCCCGTGGACGACGATCCTTCGCGTGCGTTGCGCGCTGCGCGGGCGGGGGCGGCCGTCGAGTCTGGCTGGAGCCTCACCGATGGTGTGGTGCTCGTCTTTGCGGCCTTCGTGCTCGTCCTGAGTGTCGTTGGGTTCTTCTGGTTAATCCGGCGGTAGAAGCCCGTCACGCTTGACAGCGCGTCTCCGTCCGGGCGGGATATGCTGACGGGATCGTACGGAGGTGGTGATGCGAGCGGTGTGGATGAGCCCGAGCGAGCGCGTTTGCAGCCCCGAGGAGCTCCGGGCCGAGGGGATCTTCGCCGAGGCTTTTGATCCACGGTCGATGCAGCCGCTCGTCGACCGCATCCGGGCCGAGCGTGGTTTCACCAAGCAGGACGACGTCCGGCTCAGCGTGGCGAACCCGCGCGACGAGGCCACCATCGCCCGCGAGATCGACGAGCACCTGCACCTCATCGCCGAGGTGCGCCTCTTTCTCGAAGGAGAAGGCGTCTACGACGTGCGCGCGACGGACGAGCGCTGGGTGCGTATCTGGGTGGGTCCGGGCGACGCGCTGGTGATCCCCGAGAAGCGTTATCACCGCTTCTTGCCGAGCGCGCACGCGCCGCTTCGGTACCTCCAGACCTACTCGGAGCGAGGCGGCCTCACGCCGCTGTATCGCGCTTCGAGCGAGGAGACGCGCGCCGGGTAGAGCACGCGTCATTCCGCTCTCAGTGACGCGTCTTCTTGGTCTTCGTGACCTTCCGAGCCGTCTGCTTCTTCGTCTTCGTGCCGCTGCTCGTGCGCGGGGCAGCGCGATCCTTCACCGACGCTTTTGCGGTTTGTCCCCGCGCCGGTTTGCCCTGACCGTTCGTGCTCTTGCGGCGGAGGACCTTGCGTGGTGGCGTCTCCTCGGACGTGCCTTCCTCGTCCACCTCGATCACGCGCCTCCCGTAGATCGAGCGCCGTAACACGGCGACGTCCTCGATCTGCACGAGCATCGTGTCGCCGAGCTTGATCCGTTCTCCGCTGCGCGTGGCCACCACGGCGAGGCCACTCTCGTCGATCTCGAAGGCCTCGCGGCCGAGCGCGTCGAGGCGCACGAGCACGTCGACGAAGGGGTTGTCGATCGCCACGAACATGCCCGTCCCCACGATGGCCGTGACCGTGGCCTCGAAGATCTCGCCGATGTGCGAGCGCATGTAGAGCGCGCGGTACAGATCGACGACCTCGCGCTCGACGTCCATCGCTCGGCGTTCGCAGTCGGACGCGGTCGACGCGGCGAGGCGCAAGCGCTCCTCGGCCTCGGGGCTCTTGTCGGCGGGCTCGTTCTGCAACATCGCGCGGACCATCCGGTGCACCACGAGATCCGGGTAGCGACGGATGGGCGACGTGAAGTGCAGGTACGCGGTCGAGGCGAGGCCGAAGTGACCCACGTTCGTGATGTCGTAGTTCGCCTGCTTCATCGCGCGGAGCAGGAGCGAGTGCAGCACCTGCTTCTGCGGGTGCGTCGAGATGCGATTCAGGAACGTCGAGAGTTTCTTCGGATCCGCGGCGTCCTCGAGCTCGAAGCCCACGTCGAGCGTCTCGCACATCGTCACGAAGCGCTCGAGGCGCTCGGGGTTCGGCGGCGCGTGGCAGCGGAAGATGGCCGGCATGTTCCGCGTGACGAGCTCGCGCGCCACCGTCTCGTTGGCGAGCAACATGAGCTCTTCCACGAGCTGGTAGGCCTTCTTCACGCCCGGATCGTGCGCGCGTTTCTCCACGTCGAGCGGCGCGCCCGTCTCCAGATCGAGCACCACCTTCGCCTCGGGGAGGTCGAAATCGAGGGCGCCGCGTCGCATGCGTCGCCCCCGCAAGAGCCGCGAGAGCTCCCACATCACGAAGAGCTCCTCGCGCAGCTTCTCGGCTTCCGGGCTCGGCGGCGCCGTCTTCGCGAGGCCGAGCGCGTGCGCCACGCCCGGGTACGTGAGCTTCGCGCGCGAACGCATGAAGCCTTCGAAGATCCGCGCGCCCATCACCGTGCCCGTCGGATCGAGGTCGACCTCCACGCACAGGCAGAGGCGTATGACGTTCGGCAGCAGCGAACACAGGTTCGACGACAGCGCGCGCGGGAGCATCGGGATCGCGCGGTCGGGCAGGTAGATCGAGTTGCCACGCTCGAGCGCGCTCGCGTCGATCTCGGTCCCGGGCCGCACGTAATGCGACACGTCGGCGATCGCGATCCATGCCCTGTACGAGCCGTCTGCGTTCCGCACGACCCAGAGCGCGTCGTCGTGATCCCGCGCGTCTTCGGGATCGATCGTCGGCAGCGGCAGGTGCGTCAGATCCTCGCGCCCCACGAGCGCCTCGCGGGGCACGTCGTCGCCGAACGCCTCGGCCTCGGCGATCGCCTCGGGAGGATGCTCCTCCTCGATCGCTTCCCGCACGAGCACCTTCGCGACCTCCACGTTCGGATCGCCTGGCACGCCGAGCACGGCTTCGAGCACGCCCTCGGGGTTCTCGTCGGGCAGCTCCGGGAAACGCGTGATCGTGGCGACGGCGGCGAGGCCGTCTTCGAGCTTCTGACGAGGCTCCGACTTGAGCACGATCGGGCCACGCAGCCGCGAGTCGTCGGGCTCGAGCCACACGCTCCGCCCGCGCTTGCGCAGCACACCCGCGACGCGCGTCGTCTTGCGTTTCACGACCCGGACGACCTCGCCCTCGATGCCCTTGCGTGACGTCGCCACGACGCGGATCGCCACCGTGTCGCCGTGGAGCGCGCCCCGCATCGACTCGGGCGGCACGAAGACGTCGTCGGGCAGATCGAGCACCGTGACGAAGCCGAAGCCTCGCGGGTTCACGTTCAGCGGCCCCTCGTACTCCTTGCCGCTGCGGCGCTCCTCGCGGGCGCGGGCGAGGCGGAAGCGTTGCCCGGGCAAGGCGACGATACTTCCGTCCCAGCAGAGATCGTCCAGCACGCGACGGAGCGGCTCGTAGGCGCCCTCCGTCAAGCCGAGCCGGCTGGCGATCTCGTGGATGTGGAGGGGACGTGTGTGCTCCGCGAGCACGTCAGCGATGTTTACGCGGCCGATCGACGTCATGGGTCTTGAGCCCGGGGAGGCGGGACATCCCTCCTCTTTCGCGTTTTGGGCACGCGGCGGGCCGTTTCCTAGCATGTCCCGAACCAAGCCGGCTGCGAAAGGACGGCGCTTGTGCGAAAGATGAGCCGATGCGCACGTTGCCGGTTGTCCTGCTCCGTTTGGCCCTGCTCGTCGCGATCGCCGCTTCTGCCGCGCTCGTCGTCGAGTACACGAACGCTGGGGATCCCGCGTTCTGTGGCGTGACATCGGGCTGCTTCGCGGTGCGCATGTCGCCCTGGTCGCGCCTGTTTGGCCTCGGTCCACTGCCGAGCCTCGGGCTCGCGGCCTACGCGTTGATCTTCGGCCTCACGCTCGTCGCGAAGCGTCGCATCCAGCATGCAGGCGTCGCGGCGCTCGCGGTGCCCGGCGGCCTCTTCGCGATCCTCCTGCTCTGGATCCAGAAGAACGAGGTCGGCGCGTTCTGCGCGTGGTGCGTCGCGGTCGATCTCTCCGCGATCGTCGCGGCGATCGTCTCCGTGTGGGTCGTCGTGCTCGCGTGGAAGGAGGAAGCGCGCGTCCTCTTGCCGACCCGTCGATCCGTCGTGCTCTCCTGGAGCGTGGCCGCGATGCTCGCGGTGCTCGTTCCCTTCGTGTGGGGACGTCATCCGGTCGAGCCGCCGTTGCCTCTGGCCATCCAGGCCGAGCAGGTCCCGGGCAAGGTCACGATCGTCGGGTTCACCGATTTCGAGTGCCCGTTCTGCCGGCGGATGCACCCCGTGCTGCATGGCGTCGTCGAGCGGAACGGAGGTCGCGTGGTGCTCCAGCGCAAGATGATGCCGCTCTCGGGCCATCCTGGCGCGGAGCCCGCAGCGCTCGCGTATCTCTGTGTACCCGAGCCGAAACGCGAGGCCGTCGCCGACGTGCTTTACATGGCGGCGCCCGAGGATCTCACGATGACGGCCGTGCCTGCGCTCGTCGCGAAGGCGGGCGTGGATGCGGATGCCATCGCGAGCTGCATGAAGACGCCGGAGACGCGGGCTCGGCTCGAGGCGGACAAAAAGCTCTTCGAAGACCTCGGTGGGCGCGGGCTTCCGTTCACGTTCGTAGGGAGGCGCGTCGTGCTCGGGTTCAATCCGGAGCGCGTCGAGATGGCCGTGGCGCAGGGCTTCGAGGGTGAACGCCTCGCCTTGCCGCTCTCGGCGATGTTCGTGGTGC
>JANMGF010001315.1:0-4391 GCA_031374535.1 Polyangium sp. (in: bacteria) | reverse complement strand
CATAGGGGCTATCGGACGGCGGATCCGCTTGCTTGCGAATGATCGGCATAATGCATCACCTGGACGGGCTGACGGAAAGCGACGAGGTTGAAGTACTCCGAGCGCCCATGGGCTCGAATCTCGATTGGGAGTCGTTTGGCGGTGATCGTCTCGTAGTCGACGCCGAGGCTGATGGCGCCTTGCTTTTCCTGATAGATATGGATAAATGCCGCATCAAAAACGCCTTGCGAGATTCGCAGGACGTCGCATGCCCTGTCACGCAATTCGTAAATTCGGTAATAACCTGCTCTTGCCGTCAATGTCTCGGCCGATTCTCGCAGCGCCATGTATAGCTGATCGGCTATCTGTTTTGGCTCAGGCTCGTGAATGAGGATCGGCTGTCCCGTTCGTGGAACCTCGAGCATGACCCAATCCGTGGTGTCCGTTTCCGGTGGACCGAAGCGGATACAGGAATACACGACCTCGAGCGCGAGCGGCGAATGATCGACAACTCGGATCCGGCTGTTCAATGCGCCGGCCGTACTGAGGCGATCCCGGAGCGTACGATAGATGGGCATCTTTTGAACGATGCCATCGGTGGCCCGCTCCAGAACGAGCCTTTGCACGGCGTTCTTGATCCGGTTGCCGACCTCCTTGCCTCGCGAACCCTCGAAGAGGGCCTGCGCGTGAGCCACGAAGTTGATGGGTATCAGGTCGGTACGCGCGTTCTCCTCACACCAATCGCTCCACGCCGTGCATACATGCGTCAGGTCAAGACCGGTTTCACCACGGAGGTCGACGTTCGAATCGTCGAGAGTGTCGACTGCTACATTGCTTCCACGTGGTACGGGTAGGACGAGTTCCCGCCCGGTCGGTGGCGAAAGCTTCTTTACGAAGCCATACATGTTGTCGAAGGTGTCGAGCATCCTGCTGAGAACCATCCGCCTCGCCTGACGCCCCTCGCCCGTGGTCAGCTTGTCGACGATAGCGACGCCTGCTGTGAGCAGACGCACCTTTCCGTCCTCGACCGCTACGAGCTTCATCTGCTTCAACTCCGTGAGTGCCTTCGCGCCAAGCGTCGGCATCTCCGTGCGAAGGGGCGGCAGAGAAAGCGAGGCGCGTCGGCGCTCGAGATAGCCTACCAGCCGCTCGCGGACGCGCTCTGCGGCTATCACCGTGTCTAGTGGCTCGTCCGCCACGCAACGAAGCGCATGGTAGTAGAGCGCCACATCGTTGATGTTGAAGCTCGAGACGTTAGGCACGGTCCACCTCGATGGCCTTTCTGACCTCCCGATAGCACGCCATCGCCTGCTGGTGTGCCGTGCGCCCCTCGTCGAACATCTCTGATGCGCGACGGATACCGTCCAGGTCGACAACAGCGGCGTCGGCTTCGAACTGGAACGTTTGCGACAGACTCTTTCCCTCCTGATGGAGAAATGGCGTGAGTGCTGCCCGCTGTTTACGGAGATCAGGTATGCGATCGGATAAGCCCCGTTCTTGGCATGTCCTCACCATACGGAGCAGGAGCGTGTCGATGAACCGGAAAGAAATTTGCTCGGCGCACCTTGTGAATGGAACCACCCCGAGCGCGAACATTGCGCGTAGGGCGGCCTCGGTGAACCCGCTGAGGCCAATGAACCCCGTGAGGACCGTGCCGAGAGGGTCGAAGCTCCGCGCCGCCATAAAATCGAGGATCTTCGATAGGAAGATGATTACATCTTCCTTCCCGACCTCACCATCCCACGCCTTTGCCTCGATGACGAAGCGGCCTTCCTGGCACGAAAGGACGAGGTCGAGTTCGTGCTGCGCGACGATCGCCGGTCGGCGCGCGTCGCCAATGCCTAGATCGTGAATATCGGATACGTGCCCGATAGGGAGCGTATTCTGTAGCATTTCGCGCAGAAATCGCTCGAATCCTCCATCGGTATCGGTGGCCGCGACATACGCATTCCGTGGGTGGCGACGGGGCTCCGGCCACTTCTTCGTGTAGTCCTGGACAAGGCTGACGACATCATCGAGCGCCCAGGAGCGCGTGGCAGGATTCAGCACCTGCAAGCTTGGGGTGGAGAGATGGACGACGTCCGAGGTCATTGGGGGCGGGGCACGACAGTAACACGCGCTGCGTAAGCCGGGTAGTATTGAACAGAAGGGCGAGTCCATGTGGGTGGTCGGGTCCTGCTGTTAGCCTGTTCCTCCATGAGCTCCAGACAGCCCGACGACAAGCCCACGGCCCGCGAAGAGCCGCGCCTCCGCAAGCGCAAGCGAGGGCGCCGCGCGCTCCGGGCGATCGGCAAGGTCGTCCGCGAGCAACACGCGCGGGCCGTCGTCGTCAGTTACGGCGAGATGCGCCGCTCCTTCCGCGATGGCGACATCCTGCTCTTCCGCGGCCGCGGCATCCTCAGCTTGATCATCCGCGCGATCACGCGGAGCCCCTACTCGCACGCCGGCCTCGTGTACCTCTTCGAAGGGCGCGTCTACTGCGTTGAGGCCGTCGGCGCCGGCGTCCGGATCATCCTCCTGTCCGAGCTGCTCGAGCGTTACCACGGCGGGGTCGATTACTTCGAGGTCGAAGCATCGGCCAAGCAGCGCCGGCGGGCCGTGAGCTTTTGCTTCCAGCAGCTCGGCAAGTTCTACGACAAACCCGGGATCTTCCGGTTCGCGGCGTCGCTCATCTTCGATCGCAGGGCCGTCTCGCCGCGGGACGATCGCTGGTTTTGCTCGGAGCTGCTCGCCGCGGCGTACGCGGCAGAGGGCGTGCCTCTCACCGAGGCCCAGGAGGCCTACACCTCGCCGAGCGACCTCGCGATGAGCCCGCGCGTGAGGCTCGTCTGCTCGCTCAAGAACGAGGAGACCGAGGTGGAGGTGGTACGAGGAGGGCAGGCGAGGAGAGGGCGGGCTGGAGGCGAGGCGCCGGAGGAGCGCCCCGCCCTCGAGCCCTCGAACTAGCGGTGGAGGGGGCTCTTCTTGAAGCGCTCGACGAGCGCATCGAGCGCCGCCTGATCCCCCGGACGCGCGCCTCGCTTTTGCGCCTCGGCGAGCGACGGCGTCGACGCATGATCCACCATCAACACGGCCTTGCCGATGGCCACGCGCGCCTCACCCTCGTACCGCAGGTACGAGGCCACGAGCGCCTCTGCCGCGGCCGCACGCACGACAGACTCCTCGCCGCTCGCGGCGATCACGGGCGTCTTCCAGGCCCACGCGGATCCCACGTCGCCGAGCGATCGCGCCACGATCGTCGCCGTCTCCGCGTCCGGATGCGCGAGGAGCGCGGAGGCGAGCGCCTCGGCCACCACGCGCCGCCGACAGTCCCCCATCCCCGCGAGCACGCCCTTCTGCTTCGGGCCCTCTTTTTTGGCGAGCGCCACGAGCCGCTGCGCCGCCGCGTCGGTCCCGAGCTTGCCGAGCGCTGAGGCCGCGGCCCTCACGAGATCCGTGCTCATCTCCGGCGCGTCGACGACCGCAAACAGCACGGGCGCCGCGCGGCCGTCCCGGAGCGAACCCACCGCCTCCACGAGGCCCACGCGCCATGCATGCCACGCATCGGCGGGCATGTCCCCGCGGGGCTTCGCCTCGATCGCGAGCTCGTTCAGCATCGGCAAAAGCGCGTCCTTGCCGAGGCCCTTCAAGATGGCCGCGACGGGCACGTACCGGCCCCGCTTCTGCGCGTCGAGCGCGGGCATGTCCTCCCGCAGCCGCGCGAGCGTCTCGAACGCCGCGGGTTTGTCCGTGCGCGCCGCGCCGATCGCTTGCACGAGCGCCGCCCGGTCCTCTGCTGCGAGCAGCGAAGGACCTACCCACACGCCCTCGGCTGCGCTCGCCGCGCCCGTGAGCGCCGAGAGCAGGAGCCCGGCTGCGACGAGCCCGATCCCCAACACACGTTTCGCCTTCACAAAGCACCTCCCCACCAGGGGTTCGTATCCGGCACGACCCGCGTCGTGTTCGACCCGCAATGAACCTCTCCGTCGTTGCGGTGGTAGAGGTTCCAGTCCTCGATGAACTGAACCTTGATCCCGTAGGGCTCGAACACCTGCGCGAGCTGCACCTCGAAGATGTCCTGCCCGTTGATGTTCGGTCCGTGCGGCTTCGGCGGGCCGAAGACCGTGTCCGAGAGGTAGATGCCGTTCACCGTGCCCGGCTGGTAGGCGACCGAGTAGCCCTGCGCCGGCTGATGCAAGAACGGGATCTGGATGATCTCGGCGTCCGTGATGCCCGTCTCCTGCTTCAACACCTCGAGCTGCCCGGCGATCTCGACCGCGGCCGAGGCGCTCTCGTTCATCACGTCGGGATCGTTCAGCACCTCGTCGATCGTGACCTCGGCGGGCGTGTTCCCCCACCAGAACTTGCCGACGAACATGGGCACGCCGCCGTGTCCGGCCGCCTTCGCGTCCTCGAGCATCTTCTTCGCGAGC